>JACMKJ010000256.1 GCA_014380155.1 Rhizobacter sp.
CAACTCGATGGCGCGCCCCACCGCGGCCGGCGTGCGCTGTTGCAGCAGTTGGCGGGCGTGGGTCAGCGTGTCGAGCGCCGACTTGCCGGGGCCACCGCTCTGCGTGTCGGCCGGCGACGGCTCCAGCAACTGGTACCCCAGGCCGTACACCGACTCGACCTTCAGGTCCCACGCCAGCAGCGCACGTCGCACGCGGCTGATGCAACGCGCCAGGCTTTCGTCCGACATCGGCCGGCCCTGCCAGGCCTCGTCGGCAAACGCCTGCTTGCTGACCACCCCGGGCGCGCGGCGGATCAGCAGCGCGAGCACCGCGCGCTCCTTGGGCGGCAAGTCGAGCAAGGCGCCTTGCCACAAGGGAAAGCCCTGAGCGTCCATGCCCAGCATCATCAGGATCCGATCAAGATTGTGTTGCGACGGCTGCCTAGTATCGGTGCGCCTTCCACTCGATCTTCATGCCCCCATGCGCTCTTCACTTGCTCTCTTGTCGGCCTTGATGTTGGCCGGCAGCGCCTTCGCCCAAGCCCCGCAGCTGCCCGCGCCCGATACGGTGTCGCTCGACCGGCTGGGCACCATGAGCAGCTTCCCGCCGCAGCCCGACCAGCTCGTCGACCAGAGCAACCGCACCAAGTACCCGCAGATGCGCTGGGTGCTGCAGCACACGCGCGAGCTGCTGCCCACGCGCAACATCCGCCGTGGCAGCGGCCCGGTGTCGACGCTGCGCACGGCGCCGCGCGAGCTGGGCAGCGTGGTGTTTCAAGACGACAAGGGCCAGGACATCACCGTCGACGCCTGGCTCACCCAGACCTACACCGACGCCCTGGTCGTGATGCACCGCGGCCGCATCGTCTACGAGCGCTACATGAACCAGATGCGGCCCGAAACGCCGCACCTGCTGTTCTCGATCACCAAGTCGTTCACCGGCCTGCTGGCCGCGCAGCTCGCGCATGAAGGCAAGATCGACCTCGACGCGCCCGTCACGAAATACGTGCCCGAGCTGGCCGACAGCGCCTGGGCCGACATGAAAGTGCGTGAGGTGATGGACATGACCGGCGCCGTGCGCTACCGCGAGGTCTACACCGACCCGACGACCGAGGTCTTCCCTTACCTGTACGCCAGCACGCTGCTGCCGCCGCAACCCGGCTACACCGGCCCGCGCAACATCTACGACTTTCTCAAGACGCTGAAGAAAGAAGGCGAGCACGGCGCGGGCTTCGTCTACCGCACGGTGCACTCCGAGGTGCTGGGCTGGATCGTCTCGCGCGTCACCGGCCGGCACTTCGCCGACGTGATGAGCGAGCGCATCTGGAGCCGCCTCGGGATGGAAGAAGACGCCTACCTGATGGTCGACCCGGTGGGCACGCCACTGCAGGGTGCCGGCCTCAACGCCACCGCGCGCGACCTGGCGCGCTTTGCCGAGATGCTGCGCCGCGGTGGAGAGTTCAACGGCCAGCGCGTCTTCGACCGCGCGGTCATCGACGACCTGAAGCGCGGCGGCGACCGCGAGAAATTCAAGGCCTCGGGCATGGCGTTTCGTGCCGGCTACTCGTACCACAACCAGTGGTGGGTGCTGCACAACGCCGATGGCGCGTTCGAAGCGTCGGGTGTGCACGGGCAGATGGTGCACATCAACCCGGCCGCCGAGATGGTGGTGATCAAGCTCTCGTCGCACCCGGTGGCCGGTGCCGGCTTCACGCACCCGCTCACGCTCAAGGCCTGGGAGGCCTTGGCCAAGGCGGTGCGTTAGACGCCACTCATGCCCGCTTCATGGCCAGCGGCGCGCGCCACAGCAGCAGCGCCGTCCAGCCGGCGGCGGCGGCGTCGACCAGGCCAAACAAGATCAGCGCAGGCGGTGCGGCAACGAACACCACCAGGGCCACGAACACGCCCAGCACCGCGAGGCGGGCGATCACGCTGGCCTGCACCAGGGGCATGAACCCGTGGTGGGCGGCGACCAGGTAATAGCAGCCGATCAACAGCGCCAGCAGGCCGGCCACACGCACCCAGACCTCTTGCGGCGGGCTGATGCCGAAGGGCGCGAGCAACAGGGCGGGGGCGATCAGCAGGCCCGGGCCGAGCACACACAGGTAGATGCCGAACCAATGCAGGGAACGGGCGGCGGGGTGGTTCATGGAGGCTCCTTCAGCGCTTGTGTTGATGCCTCCATTGCAGCGCGTTGCGGCGGTGCGGGCTGCAGGGCGCCTGTCCCGATTGGAGACCGGTGAGCTGTTCCAGGCGGGACAGAAGTCCCGTGGGGTGGGCCGGGTCAGACTCGCCCGAACCCCATCTCTCGTGCCCGCACGATGGCCTGCGGGCGGCCTTCGACACCGAGCTTGCCGTACAACAGCGAGAGCGTGTTGCGCACCGTCTTGTCGGCCAAGCCCAGGTGGGCGGCGATCTGCAGGTTGTCGAGCCCGCGCGCCATGGCGTCGAGCAGCTCACGCTCGCGCGGGGTGAAGCGAGCCGCCTCGGGCGCGTCGACCGAGATGAACCGGGTAACGGCTTCGCAAAAGCGGTCGAAGGCCGGCTCACCGGCGAGCGGGATGTGGTTGCGGCTGTGCAGGGTCTCGAACCGCGCCCCGGCGATGGCCGAGGCCAGCATGCGGCCCTGCTCCAGCGGCACCACCGCGTCACCCTCGCTGTGCAACACCAGGGTCGGGCAGGTGATTTGCGGCAGCAGCGGGCGGATGTCGAGATCGGCGCGCGCGCTCAGAATCGCCGCGGCACGCTCGCCGCTGCACGACAGGCGCTGCTGCGCGTTGAGCGCGGCGGCCTGCGCGGGTGTGGCGTCGGGCAGCATGCTGGCGGTGAAAAACTGCTGCACCGCCGAGTCGGGCCGGCCCCAGCCGAGCGCCATCAGCTGCACCTGCGCATCATGAAAAGCCAGCGCTTCGCGGCTCGGCGAGCGCAGCCGCAGCCCGTGGGTGTAGCCGCCGTGCAGAACCAGGTGCGTCACACGCTGCGGGTGTTTGGCGGCATAGGCCACCGCCGGCCCGCACGCGCCCGACAGGCCGAGCAAGGCCACCCGCTCGTGGCCGCTGGCGTCGACCACGGCTTCCAGCTCTTCGAGCGCGGCGGGCAGGCCGGGCGGCGTGCCGTCGGCTGACGACGAACCGCAGCCCCTTTCGTCGTAACGGATCAGCCGCAGCGAGCGCCCCAAGCGCTCCAGCCAGGGGTGCCACAGCGGTGAGCTGGCGTCGTGCTCCACATGCGTCATCCAGTGGGCGACGCGCACCAGCGGGGGTTCGTGCGCCGCACCCTGGCCGCTGGCCGCCCAGGCGATGCGTGCGCCCGAGGCGAGCTGGGCGAAACGCAGTTCGCCGTGCAACGAAGGGGGTGAGGCGCGGGGCATGCGGGCGGGGATCCGGGGCTAAACAAGAGTGCAGCGTACGGCCATTCGGGGCTTGCCGCAGTGCTGTCACACTCGGCCCATTGTTCACAACGAGATCAGAGGAGCCCCATGGACGCCTTCTACTACTGGAGAAACTACGAGCAAGACCTGAAAGCAGGCCTGCCGGGCTACTTCAAGTCCAGCTCCGACAAGCTGCAGATTCTGGCCGACGGCCAGCCCGAGTACATCTGGGTTTTCAAGACGCCGCAAGGCCGCAAAGGCCAGCTTCAGCTGCTGGGCCGCTTGCACTGGCGCGAGGCGCCGACCAAGGGTTTCCGCAAGGAAGCCGGCTACTTCTATATCCACTACGACGCATCGCACCCCACGTCGGAGCTGTTCACGGACAGCGGCACCGACGCCGCACTCGACATCACCACCACCTGGGCTTCGCGCCATTTCCAGCAGATGCGCACCGCCAACTTCAACGGCGCGCACGGGCAAGAGGCCTTGCGCGGCCAGCCGCTGAAAGAGCTGGAGACGCAGGCGCGTGGCTTCCAGCGCCGGCCGGTGGTGATGCCTTCGCCGGCTGACCCGGTGGTGCCGGCCTGAATGTTCGGTGGGTGGGGCATGGCACTGCCCCTGCTTGATCTAGTGTCAACGAGAGTAGAAGCGTTCACCGCAACGCGCTGACGGAACAAACGGCACCTCCCCGGTGCCACCGCAGTGCAAAGCGATCGGAAATTGCTATCGAAGTGCCCTGAGTGTGTGCAGTACGCACGTCGGGGGTTCTCACTTCGAGCGGGGCCTCTGGCTCCCAGGAGCGCTTCTCATGTTGACCACCCGACAACCCGTCTTCCGCAAGCACTGGCATGCGGTGATGCCGCTTTCGATGCTGAAAGACGGCCCCCAGCCGTTCACGTTGCTGGGGGAAAACATCGTCTTGTTCCTGGCCGAAGACGGCCAGCCCGCGGCCCTGAAAAACCGCTGTTGCCACCGCACTGCCAAGCTCTCCAAGGGCCAGTGCGTGAACGGTCAGCTGCAGTGCGGCTACCACGGCTGGGTGTATGACCGCGGCGGCCGTGTGGTGCGTATTCCGCAGTACGCCGACGACAAACCCATCCCGAGCGACTACTGCACGCCGGCCTACCACTGCACCGCGCGCTACGGTTATGCCTGGGTGGCGTTGGACGAGCCCATCGCCGACATCCCGGCCGTGCCCGAGTTCGAGGCCCCCGGCTGGCGTACCATTTTCCAGTTCTACGAAACCTGGAACACCAGCCCGATGCGCGCGCTGGAAAACAGCTTCGACAACTCGCACTTCAGCTTCGTGCACCGCGCCACCTTCGGCGTGGCCGCCCAACCCAAGCCGAGCAAGTACGAGCTGGTCGACAGCGAAGCCGGCTTCTATGCCGAGACGGTGATCCCCGCGGCCAACCCCTCGCACTACCAGCGCATCAGCGGCGTCAAAGACGAGGTGACCACGCGGCATATGCGCAACGCCTACTTCCTGCCGTTCTCGCGCCGGCTCGACATCGAGTACCCATCCGGCATCCGCCACATCATCATCAACTGCTTCACGCCGATCGACGACGGCCGCATCCAGCTGTGCCAATGGCTGTTTCGCAATGACGCCGAAGAAGATTGCCCGGCGCAGATGCTGATCGACTTCGACGAAGAGATCACGCGTGAAGACAAGGACATTCTCGAATCCACCGACCCCGACGCGGTGATCGACACGCGAAGGCGTGGTGTCGAGTACTCGATGGAGAGCGACCGCCCCGGCATGCTGATCCGCAAGAAGCTCTTGGAGCTGCTGGTTCGCCACGGCGAGCGCGAGATCCACCGCGGCAATGCGCACGAGCATGCCGTCATCCCGATCCAGGCCGCGGCCTGATCGCTTCACTTTCTTCCCCGCACTCATCATCTGGAGAACCATCCATGCAACGCCGCCGCATTCTTCAAACCTTCACCGCCGGGGCCGCCGCCCTGGTCCTGCCGCGCAGCTTCGCGCAGACGCCGACGCGCCTGCGGTTCACGCTCGACTTCCGCATCAGCGGCCAGACGGCGCCCTTCCCGCTGGCGCTCTACAAGGGCTACTACAAGGAAGAGGGGCTCGACGTGAGCATCGACGTGGGCAGCGGCTCGGTCGCCTCGATCACCCGCACCGCGAGCGGCGCCTACGACATGGGCCTTGGCGACATCAGCTCGCTGATCGAGTTCAACGCCAGCCAGCCCGGCCTGGTGCAAGCCGTCTACCAGTACTACAACCGCGCGCCGTTCGCCATCATCGGCCGCAAGGACCGCGGCATCACCGCCGACTTCAAGAGCCTGCAAGGCAAGCGCATCGCCGCCGCCGCGGTCGAATCCACCCGTCGCTGCTGGCCGATGGCGGCCAAACACGCGGGCGTGAAGGCCGATGCCTTCGAATGGATCACCACCGATTTCAGCCAGCGCGACAACGTGATCGTGCGTGGTGAAGTGGACGGTGCCACCTACTTCCACGACTCGGCATCTACCCGGCGGCTTCAGCGAGACCGAGTTGCTGATGGCCTACGGCGCTTGCAGCTTCGCCAGCAAGATGGGGCCGCTGGCGGGCAACCACTTCCTGCGCATCGTCGAGGGCCTGGAGCAGCTGCCTGAACTCGGCCGCACGGTGCTGTGGCAAGGTGCGCAGGAGGTGCTGTTCGAATGGGAGACACCGTGAACCTGCTGTAGGCAAAAACCTTGGCAAGATGCCGCATGAAATTCGCATTCATCGGCCCGCTGGTCACTGCCTTCGCCATCGTGTTCACTCCCGGCGTGGCCGCAGAGGGTGCGGCGCTCAAGGTGGGCTCCAAGCGTTTCACCGAGTCGTACATCCTCGGCGAGATCGTCACGCAGACCGCCAGGCCGCATGGCCCCGCGGAACACCGCCAGGGCCTGGGCAACACCGCCGTGGTGTACGAGGCGCTCAAGGCGGGCGCGATCGACGTCTACCCGGAGTATCTGGGCACCATCGACGCCGAGATCCTCAAGCACGCCAAACCCACCGATCTTGCGACCATGCGCACCGAGTTGGCCAAACACGGGCTGGGCGTGGCCGTGCCGCTGGGCTTCGTCAACGGCTATGCGCTGGCGATGCGCCAGGCCGACGGGCAGCGTCTCGGGCTCAAGCGGTTGAGCGATCTCAAGGCCCACCCCGAACTGACGCTGGGCCTGTCGCACGAGTTCCTGGGACGCCAAGACGGCTGGCCTGGCCTCGCGGCGCACTACGGCCTGCCACACAAGCCGCTGGGCATCGACCATGGCATCGCGTACGAGGCACTCGCCACCGGCCGCATTGCTCTGACCGACATCTATTCCACCGACGCCAAGATCGCCGAACTGAAGCTGGTGGTGCTCGACGACGACCAGGCTTTCTTTCCGCGCTACGACGCGGTGCTCCTGTATCGGCTCGATGTGGTGCAGCGCTTTCCGGCGGCGTGGAAGGCCATCGCTGCGCTCGAAGGCCGGATTGACGCGGCACGCATGATCGAGATGAACGGCGATGCAGAGTTGCGCGCCCGCAGCTTCGCCGACATCGCACGCGCCTTCATTGCACCGCGTGAGGCTGTCACCCCGGCGCCCACGGCCGCACCCCAAGGCGGCCTGATGCAGCGCCTCTTCGCCGATGACCTGGGCAGGCTCGCCGCGCAGCACCTGCTGTTGGTGGCTGTGGCGGTGTTGGCCGCGTGCGCGATCGGCGTTCCGCTTGGCGCTGCGGCAGCCGCCTTGCCCCGGCTGGAGCAACCGGTGATGGCGGTGGCCGGCCTGTTGCAGACCGTGCCCTCGCTTGCCTTGCTGGCGATGCTGATCCCGCTGATGGGCCGCATCGGCACGGGCCCGGCGCTGGTGGCGCTCTCGCTCTACGCCCTGCTCCCCATCGTGCGCAACACCACCACCGGGCTCGCGCAGGTGCCCACCGGCCTGCGTGATGCCGGCACCGCGCTGGGTCTGACGCGAGCCCAGCGTTGGCGCAGCGTGGATCTGCCGCTTGCCGCACCGGTGATACTGGCCGGCGTGAAGACGGCAGCGGTGATCACCGTGGGCACCGCCACCATCGCCGCCTTCATCGGCGCGGGTGGCTTCGGCGAGCGCATTGTCACGGGCCTCGCGCTCAACGACCACGCGTCG
>JACMKJ010000257.1 GCA_014380155.1 Rhizobacter sp.
CCGAGGCGAACAGAACGTTCCTGACTGGAATGACTTTGGTCAGCAGGTCGATGCCGGGCTGATGATAGACGCACGTGTCGAAGTAGATGTTGTTCAGCAGGTGATCTTTCAGCAGCGGCTTCTTCAACTCTTGCGCCAGGCCGCGGAAGCGCCCCCAGTGGTAGGGCACCGCACCGCCGCCGTGCGGGATCAAGAACTTGAGTGTGGGGAAGTCCTTGAACAGGTCGCTGGTGAGGCACTGCATGAAGGCTGTCGTGTCGGCATTCAGGTAGTGTGCGCCGGTGGTGTGGAAGCAGGCGTTGCAACTGGTGCTCACGTGGATCATGGCGGGGATCTCGTGCTCCACCATCTTCTCGTAGAGGGGGTACCACGCGCGGTCGGAGAGCGGCGGCGAGGTCCAGTGCCCGCCCGACGGATCGGGGTTGAGGTTGATGCCGACGTTGCCGTATTCCTTGACGCACTTCTCCAGCTCGGGGATGCAGGTCTTGGGGTCGACACCCGGCGACTGCGGCAGCATGGCCGCAGGGATGAAGTTATCCGGGAAGAGCTGCGCCACGCGGTAGCAAAGCTCGTTGCAAATGGCAGCCCAGGTCGACGAGACCTGGAAGTCGCCGATGTGGTGCGCCATGAAACTTGCGCGCGGCGAGAAGATGGTGAGGTCGCTGCCGCGCTCCTGCATTTTCTTCAGCTGGTTGTTGACGATGCTCTCGCGCAGCCCATCGTCGCTGATCTTCAGCTCGCTCACCTTCGGCATGCTCGCCGGGTCTTTGATGCCGGCGATCTGGCGGTTGCGCCAGTCTTCCAGCGCCTTCGGTGCGGTGGTGTAGTGGCCGTGGACGTCGATGATCAGGCTCATGGGCTTTTTCTTTCTGTTAGCGGTACAACGCAGCAGGCACCATCACCTCGCCACGCATGATCAATCGGGCGGTGCGCAGCAAGGCCGCGCTCAACACGTTCTGCGGGTTCTTCGGGTCGATCTCCAGCGCCACGCTGAACTCGCCGGTCGGGTGCTCGACCGAGATCGTTTTCGCGTTGCCGGGCGGCACGACGGCGATGCCCTGTGTCACCGAGCCGTCGAGCACGCAGGCCGTGCCCACCGTCACCGCCGCCAGCACGCCGATCGAGTCGTGGCACACATGCGGGATGAAGCTGCGGGTGTTCAGGCTGCCACCGTGGCGCGGTGCTGCGATCAAGGTCATCTTGGGGTAGGGCTTGGTCGTCACATCACCGAGCTTCATCGCATGGCCGGCAGCGATGCGCAGCCGCTCGATGCGGGCCTTCAACTCGGTGTCGGCGTTCATCTGCTCCACCGTTTCGTAGCCTGTGCGGCCTACGTCGCTGGCCTTGAACATCACGAGCGGCATGCCGTTGTCGATGCAGGTGACCTCGATGCCATCAATCAAGTCGCGCACATTGCCGGTGGGCAGCAAGCCGGGCGCCACCGAGCCGGCGGTGTCGAGGAAGTTGATCTTGATCGGCGCCGACGTGCCGGGCACGCTGTCGATGCCTGCATCGCCTTCGTAGCTCACCTGGCCGCCAGGCGTTTGCACCATCACGTCGCACTGCATGTCGGTGTTGAGCGTGAGCACACGCAGGGTGGTGCTATCGCCTTGCGCCTTCAGCAAGCCTGTTTCCAATGCAAACGGCACCACCGCGGCGAGCATGTTGCCGCAGTTCGGAGTGGTGTCAACGGTGTCCTTGTCGGGCTGCAGTTGAGCGAAGAGGAAGTCGAGATCCACCCCTGGCGTCTGGCTCAGCCGCACGATGCCCACCTTGCTGGTGAGCGGGTGCGCACCGCCCAGCCCGTCGATCTGCCGCCGGTCGGGCGAGCCCATCACGGCCAGCAGCACGCGGTCGCGCTGGGCCAAGTCGGCGGGCAGGTCGGCTTCGTTGAAGAAGGGGCCGCGTGAGGAGCCGCCGCGCATGAAGAGGCAGGGAATGGGGTGCTGCATGGGCTGGTTCGGGAGGCTGATCGAGTCGATTCTTGCGCAGCATCCCCCATGCAGCAACGAGATAGCCCACATAGCAGCTATGCCACTCTGGCATAGTCCGTTTCATGGATCTCAAACAGCTCGAATACTTCGTTAACGTGGCCGAACTGGGCAGCTTCACGCGGGCCGCGAGCTTCCTGTCGATCGCCCAACCCGCGCTCAGCCGCCAGGTGCGCTCGCTCGAAGTGGAGTTGCGCCAGTCTCTTTTCGAGCGCAACGGCCGTGGCGTCACGCTCACCGAGGCAGGCAGCCGTTTGCTGGCCCACGGCCGCGGCATCCTGCAGCAGGTCGAGCGCGCCCGGCTCGACCTCGAAGACCACCGTGGCGCCGCCACAGGCCGGCTGGTGATCGCGCTGCCGCCGAGTGTCAGCCGCACCCTCACCAGCCCGCTGGTGCGCGCCTTCCGTTCGCGTTTTCCCAAGGCCACCCTGAGCGTGGTCGAAGGCCTGTCGACCTATGTGCTGGAGTGGCTGGCCATCGGCCGTGTCGACTGCGCGGTGGTCTACAACGTGGCGCCTTCGGCCGCCATCGACTTGGTGCCGGTGCTTGACGAGCAGCTGTACCTGGTGTCGGCTCGCCCGAAAGAACTCAAGGGCCGCGAACGCAAGCTCATCGGGCCGGCTGTCACGCTCGCCGAAGTGGCCGAGCACGAGCTGGTGATCCCGAGCCTGCCGCACTCCATCCGCATGCTGCTGGAGACTGCGCTGGCCAACGAAGGCCGCAAGGCCCGTGTGGCCATGGAGGTGGAGAGCGTTCCCGCCATCCTCGACCTGGTGCAACAAGGCGAAGCCCATGCGGTGCTCGCGCTCAACGCCATCCAGTCCAGCGGCAATGCCGATGCGTTCTTCGTGCGCCCGATCCGCAAGCCGAAGATGACGACCACGCTGTGGATCGCCACCTCGTCACAGCGCCACCGCGGGCCGCTGATCGACCAATCGACCGAGCTGGTGCGAGAACTTCTGCTCGAACTCTGGGCCTGACCGTACCCTTGTCAAGCACAAGGTCGGGCCCGGCGGGTATACATCGGGTGCCTGCCTGTAAGGCCTGACAGTATGGGAGTCACCGTGGCGCTGCTCGAATGTAGGCATGCAAATCACGCGCCCGTGCGCCCGCAAGATGCCGCCGTTGACTAGGGTTGCGTGGGGTCTTTTCTGGGTGCTGGCCTGTCCACTGGCCGAAGCCGCCGTCTCCTCGAGCAACCGAGAAATCGCCGATCTGTCGCTCGAAGAGCTGGCCGCCATCGAGGTGACCTCGGTCTCGCGGCGCGGTGAGCCGCTGAGCGCCGCACCGGCCTCCATCTACGTCATCACCCAAGACGCGATCCGCCGCGCGGGGGCGAGCTCTCTGCCCGAAGCCCTGCGCCTGGCGCCCAACCTGCAGGTGGCACGCATCGACGCCACTCAATACGCCATCAGCGCGCGCGGCTTCAACAACGCCATCGGCAACAAGCTCCTGGTGCTGGTCGACGGCCGCACGGTCTATGCGCACTTCTTTTCGGGCGTGTTGTGGGATCAGCAAGACCTGATGCTCGACGACGTGGAGCGCATCGAGGTCATCAGCGGCCCCGGCGCGACCCTGTGGGGTGCGAACGCGGTCAACGGCGTCATCAACATCATCACGCGCCCGACCGCCGACACGCAGGGTTGGCTGGTGCTCGCCGGTGGCAGCGGCACCGAGCGGGGAGCCGCCCTGCGCTACGGTGCCGCGCTGGGCGAGCGCGGGCACCTGCGTGTGTATGCCAAGACCGCCAAGCTGGACAACACCGAGACCGCGGCCGAGACGCCGGTGCGCGACGCCAATGAGCGCCACGCGCTCGGCTTTCGCGCCGACTGGGCGGCCGGGGTCGACAGTTTCACTTTCCAGGGCGACACCTACCGCACACGGGCCGAGCACCGCGGTTTCTTCGGGCCGGTGGAGCTGACCCCCATCGCCTCCTCGGGCAGCAACCTGCTGGGCCGATGGTCCCGGCGGCTTGATGGCGGCGCCGACCTGCGGCTGCAAGCCTATGTCGATCGCAGCGAGCGCGAAGACGCGTTGCTGTACAAGCCCAGCACCGATCTGGCCGACCTGGAGGTCCAGCACGGGCTCTCGTTCGGCGAACACAAGCTGGTCTGGGGCGGTGGCTATCGCCGCACCCGAGACACCATCGACCCCGGCCTCTTCTTCGGCTTCGTGCCGTCGAGCCGCACGCTGAGCTGGACCAACCTCTTCGTGCAAGACGACTTTGCAATCACGCAAGGTCTCGATCTCACGCTGGGCCTGAAGCTCGAGCACAACGGCTACACCGGCACCGAAACCCTGCCCAACCTGCGCCTGGCTTGGCAGCCGGCCGAGGCGCAGTTGCTGTGGGCTGCACTGTCGCGCGCCGTGCGTGCGCCGGCGCGGCTCGATCGAGACATCCGCCTGCCCCCGGGCGGGCCGCCCTACATCATTGCCGGCGGGTCCGACTTTGTGTCGGAAGTGGCCAACGTGCTCGAGCTGGGCTACCGCGCGCAGCCCCATGCGGACTGGAGCTATTCGGTCACCGCCTTCCTGCACGACTGGCGCAATCTGCGCAGCGGCCAGCCGCCGCCCAATGCGATGGTGCAGAACAAGATCGACGGCCGGACCTGGGGTGTGGAGGGCTGGGCCACCTGGCAGGCCTTGCCCGCCTGGCGCCTGAGCGCGGGCCTGAGCACGCTGAAGAAAGACCTGCGTCTGCGCGCCGACAGCACCGACCCGGTGGGCCCCGCCAACCTGGGTGACGACCCCGACTACCAGTGGTCGTTGCGCTCGGCGTTCAACCCCGCCGAAGGCCAGGAGTTCGACGTTTCGTTGCGCCGTGTGGCGGCGCTCCCGCAGGCCAGCGTGCCGGCCTACACCGCGGTCGATGCGCGCTACGGCTGGCGCATCACTCGCCAAGTGGAGCTGGCGCTCGTTGGACAGAACCTGGTCGATTCGGCTCACCCGGAGTTTGCCGCCGCACCGGGCAGAAGTGAATTCGGCCGAAGCCTGGGGCTGTGGTTGAGGTGGTCGCTGTGAGCTTGTCGCGTGCCATCGCCTGCTGGTTGCGCACGGCCTGCCTGTTGTTGTGCCTGGTGGCCCTGGGCAACGCGCGTGCACAGGGCGAGCGTGTGGTGGCCGAGGTTCAGGTCAAGGCGGCCTACCTCTACAAGTTTCTCGATTTTGTCGAGTGGCCACCGAGAGCCTTCGACACAGTGGAAAGCCCGTTCGTGATCGGCGTGGTCGGCGCCGATGCGTTGGCCGACGAGTTGACGCAGGTGGTGGCCAAGCGGCAAGCGGGCGGCAGGCCGGTGGTGGCGCGCAAGCTGCAGCCCGGCGAGCCGATGACCGGCGTTCACATGCTCTTCATCGGGCGCGGGGCCGCCGCGCGCACGGCCGGCTTGGTGGCGTCGACCAAAGACGCGCCGGTGCTCACCGTCACCGAAACCGAAGACGCCTTCGCCGCCGGCAGCAGCATCAACTTCGTGCTGGTCGACAACAAGGTGCGCTTCGACGTGGCGCTGCGGGGGGGTGAGGCCAGCCACTTCAAGATCAGCTCGCGCCTGTTGGGCGTGGCACGCAAGGTCGTGGGGGCAAGCTCTTGATGAAGTTGCGCCGGCCCTTCTCGTTGCAGGCCAAGCTGATCAGCGTGGTGCTGCTCACCACGTTGGTGGCGCTGGTGGTGGCCCTGGGCGCGATGATCGCCTACGACCTGCGCGCCTATCACCAGGCCTGGGCCAACGACATGGCCACCCAGGCCGAGCTGATCGGCCAGACGACCGCCACCGCACTCACTTTCGACGATGCCCGGGTGGCCAGCAGCAACCTGGCCCTGTTGCGCTCGCGCCCGCAGGTGCGCGCTGCCGCCGTCTACGACGCGCAAGGCAAGCTGTTCGCCAGTTACAGCGCCGACAACCGGCCGGCCAGCTACCCCGCCGGGCCCGAGCCCGACGACGTGCGTGTGCAGCACCGCGAGCTGGTAGTGTTTCGCCGCGTGGTAGAGCGCGGCGCCACCCTGGGCACGGTGTACCTGCGCGCCGACTACGAGCTCTACGACCACGTGGCCAGCTATGTGGGCATTGCGCTGGCCGTGCTGTTGGTGGCCATGGGTGTGGCGTGGGTGTTGTCGATGCGCTTGCAGCGCCTGGTGACGGCCCCCATCCTGTCCATCGGCACCATTGCACGCGAGGTGGTGCAGCAGCGCGACTACTCGCGCCGTGCCGTGAAGATGAGCGATGACGAGGTGGGCACGCTGGTCGAATCGTTCAACGACATGATGGTGGAGATCGAGCGCCGCACACATGACAGCGAGGCCGCATTGCGCGAGGTGGCACGCGAGGTGACCGACCGGCGCTCGGCCCAGCAGGAAATCATGCGCCTGAACGAGCAGCTCGAGGCTCGCGTGCAAGAGCGCACCGCCCAGCTCGAAGCCTCCAACCGGGAGCTCGCGCACGCGACCGACACCGCCGAGCGCGCCAACCGCGCCAAGTCGGAGTTCATCTCCAGCATGAGCCACGAATTGCGCACACCGCTCAACGCCATCCTTGGCTTCGGGCAGCTGCTGGCCACCGAGAGCATCCCGGTGTCGCCGGCCAAGAAGGCCGAGTTCACCCAGCACATCATCAAGGCGGGCACGCACCTGCTGAGCCTCATCAACGAGATCCTCGACCTGGCCAAGATCGAGTCGGCCAACCTGATGCTCTCGCTCGAGCCGGTGGTGCTCTCCGACGTGCTGCAGGAGTGCCACACCATGCTCGGCCCGGCCGCCGAGCAGCGTGGCCTGCACATGCTCTTCCCGGCCGATCTGACGGGCTGCGTGGTGGCCGACCGCACGCGGCTCAAGCAGGTGTTGCTCAACCTGCTCTCCAACGCCATCAAGTACAACCGCGACAACGGGGCGGTGATCGTCGAATGCAAGCTCACCGACCAAGACAGCGTGCGCATCTCGGTGCGCGACACCGGGGCCGGCTTGCGCCCCGAGCAGGTGGGCGCCTTGTTCCAGCCCTTCAACCGGCTGGGCCAGGAAACCGGCACGGTCGAAGGCTCGGGCATCGGCCTGGTGGTGACCAAGCGGCTGGTCGAGTTGATGGGGGGGCAGATCGGCGTCACCAGCGTGGTGGGCACCGGTAGCGAGTTCTGGATCGAGCTCACGCAGGCGCACGCCCCGGCCACGCCCGTGCCCGACACCGACCGCGCGCCGCTGCTGCCGCATGACCTGCCGAGCGAGGCCCACGTGCCCTTGTTGTTGTACGTCGAAGACAACCCCGCCAACCTGCGGCTGGTGGAAGAGATCGTGGCCTTCCGGGGCGACTTGCGCATGCTCTCGGCCCCCGATGCGCAGCTCGGCATCGAGCTGGCGCGTGCCCACGTGCCGCAGGTCATCTTGATGGACATCAACCTGCCCGGGCTGAACGGCGCCGACGCGCAGGCGATCCTGCGCAACGACCCGCAGACCGCACACATCGCGGTGATTGCCGTCACGGCCAATGCCATGCCGCGTGACCGCGGCCGCAGCCTGGCCGCCGGTTTCACCGACTACATCACCAAACCGATCAACGTGGGCAAGCTCAACGCGGCCATCGACGAGGCGCTGGTGGTGGCCGAACGCGGCCAGACAAGCGGCTGAGCCGGTGCGCTGCGCGGCTCAAGCGGCGGCCGCAAGTGCCGATATTCCCGCCATGGGCAACTCTCTGTCGCGGCGCGTGGGCAATCTCCTGCTGGGGCAGGACAAACGCCAGCGTGTGCGAGCCACCCAGTCTCTGCTGACCCTTCTGCTCGACCTGTTGCTGGCCGCCATCGCCGGCGTGGGTGTCTGGCTGGGCGTGCTGGAAGGCCGCCTGGCCTTGCTGTGGGCGGTTCTCTGTCTGGGCGGCGTGCTGGGCTTTTATGGGATGGTGCGCAGCGGCCTGAACCTGCGTTTCAAGTCGGACCCCGCGTTGACCCTGCCCCAGGGCGTGTTCAGCGTGTTCACCACGGTCGGCGCCTACCTGATGTGCGGGCCGGTGCGTGGCGCCAGCATGCTGGCGCTGGCGGTCACGTTGATCTTTGGCATGTTTGCGCTCAGGCTGCGCCAGCTGGTGGGCTTGAGCCTGTTTGCCGTGCTGTTGCTCGGCCTCGCCATGGCGGTGGCGCACTCGCAGTGGCCGCAACGTTATCCGGCCGCTGAAGAAGTCATGCACTTCTTGCTGATGGCGGTGCTGCTGCCGTCGATCGCCTTGCTCGCCGGCCAGCTCAGCCGCTTGCGTCACAAGCTGCGCCAGCACAGTGTGGAGTTGGAGCAGGCCTTGGAAAAGAACCGCCAACTCGCCATCCGCGACGAGCTCACCGGCCTCTACAACCGGCGCCATGCGCTCGAGCTGATGCAGCATGAAGTGAGCCGCGCCGAGCGCAGCGGCCGCTCGCTGTGCCTGGCGGTGATCGACATCGACCACTTCAAGCGCGTCAACGACCAGCATGGCCACGGCCAAGGCGACGAGGTGCTGCGCGCGTTTGCGGCCTGCGCTGTTGCAGCGCTGCGCGACACCGACACGCTTGGCCGCTGGGGCGGTGAAGAGTTCATCGTGATGCTGCCCGAGACCGAAACCCACGCGGCTGCGGCCGTCGTGGCGCGGGTGCACCGCGCGCTGGCCGGCGTGCGTTTCGAGGCGATCGACCCGGCGCTGCGCGTCAGCTTCTCGGCCGGCATTGCGGTCTTCGAGCCCGGCGAGGCCTTGGCCGCCTGCATCGAGCGGGCCGACCAGGCCATGTACGCCGCTAAACAAGGCGGGCGCGACCGCAGCGTGGTGGCCGCGCGCACCGCAGCCCGTTTGCGGCCGGTTGCCGCCAGGCTGCAGGCTGTGCCATCATCAGCCCCGTGATGCACCGCAGCCCTTTCACCCACACGCTCGCGCAGACCTTGCGCGCTTGGGTGCTGCGCTTTGCGTCCAGCTTCTTCCTTGCGCGCGAGCGCGCTCTTCGCCCGATTCGAATTCGCCGGGATCGTTGAGCTGCGGCTTCGGCCGGTGCTTGGCGGTCCCCTTCGCGTTTCAGCGCGCCGCTTGCGCGCCCCCTCAAATCGAGTCGAACGGAGAGCCCCATGTCTTTATCTGCCCCTGATGCTTTGGCGTCGGTTGCCGCTTACCCCCGCCTGCATGAAATCGAACACACGGCCGCGCGCCTGGCGGGCCACATCTTGCCCACGCCGGTGTGGCGCTGGCAGACAGGTGCCATCGCACAGGCGCTCGACCCGCGCACCGAGGTCTGGCTGAAGCTGGAGCTGTTTCAGCGCACCGGCAGCTTCAAGCTGCGGGGCGCGCTCAATGGCCTGCAGGCGCTCGACGAGCCGGCCCGACAGCGCGGCGTGGTCGCGGCCAGCGCCGGCAACCACGCGGTGTCG
>JACMKJ010000258.1 GCA_014380155.1 Rhizobacter sp.
CCCTCCGCCGGCGGCTCCGGGCTACGCAATCTCCTCTTCGCTCCGTCCTTGGTCTTTCCCCTATGAATTGCGCTCGCCATATCACCCCTCTACTCCGCCTCCGATTGCATGGTTACGGCTCAGGGTGTTGTCGGCTCAGATCGACACGCTCTTGAGGGAGGCGAGGGACCACTCGGGCTGGCCGGCTTCGCGGGCGACCTCGTTGAAGGCTTCGACTTCGGCTTGGCTGAAGAGGAGGCCGCCGGCCGCCGCCGTGTGTTTGGCCCAGCCGGCTTCGAGCTGGCCGGGGAGCATGGACTTTTCGTTGCCGTGGCCGAGGACGTCGTCGATGACGGCTTTGACGTTCTGCGCCTGGTTGCGGCCCTTGGCAAAGGCGCCGCCGCTGATGGCATCGGGGTGGATGACCTGGAAGAAGAAGCAGCAGGTGCCCTTGTCGCCGGGGGCGACCTCGCTCCAGCGGTTGCGGATGGTGGGCAGGGAGCCGCCGATGAAGCCGCCGACGATCTCGTTGATGAGCGAGAGGCCGTAGCCCTTGTGCGCGCCGAAGGGGAGGAGCGAGGTGGCGAGCGCGGGGTCGGTGGTGGGGTTGCCGTCCTTGTCCACGGCGGCGAGGGGCGGGAGTGGTTTCGCACGACATCTATGGCGTCGTGATCAAGGGTGGAAAGGCCGACAGCGCGGCGGAGTTGAAGGTGTCGCGCCTGACCACGGTCGCACTCGGCATCATCGCGGTGCTGCTGGGCATCGCTTTCGAGAAGCAAAACATCGCGTTCATGGTTTCTTTGGCGTTCGCCATCGCAGCGTCAGCGAACTTCCCGGTACTGCTGATGTCAGTGCTGTGGAAAGACTGCACAACCCGGGGTGCGGTGGTCGGCGGCTTCCTGGGCCTGGTCTCGTCGGTGGCGCTGACGGTCGTCTCGCCATCGGTATGGGAGGTCACGCTCGGCAATCCGAAGGGCTCGGCACTGTTCCCGTACCAGTCTCCGGCGCTGTTTTCGATGACGCTGGCTTTCGTAGGCATCTGGCTGTTCTCGATCCTCGACAAGAGCCCGCGAGCTGCGAAAGACCGCGCTGGCTTCCTGGCACAGCAGGTGCGGTCGGAGACCGGTATCGGCGCGTCAGGGGCGTCCGGGCATTGAGCATCGGCGGCCTCGCCGGACTGTCGCAACTTCGGCACGCGGACCGGCGGTCTGGTCGCCAGCCGCAGCGGGATTTGCCCGTGAGGCCAGTTGGGCACTTCGCGCGTGAGTTTGTTCGCTGTCTCGACTTCGATATCTGCGAGTACCGCGGCCGCGTGGAGCTGGCTATCGTGACCTGCCACAAACACTTTCAGATTCAATCGCCCCGTTCGTCTAGGTGGCATCGCAGTCGACGCCGCCGCGTGACCCTTGAAACGCGGCACAAGTACATCGCCTCGAAGATCTCCATTCGTCGACCCCTATCGGCAATGGCGCACGATGTTGGGCCTGCAAGGCATGACCAATGGCTGCTTCCGAGTATGCAATCGTCGATGACGTAAGACGGCTTTGGGTCGTGAAGAGACCCTTGGCTTGCTGCCCGACAGCAACCACCTGGGCTCGCCGATGACCTCTGCACGCGTCGATAAGTACAGAACAGAGTGGCGCACCACACTAGGTGAGAAAGACTTGGCCGCGCGCTGGGTCGAGCTGCTTCGAGAGCGCTCTGTCTTCGGCAGCGTGCCGGCATTGCTGCGGCACCTGCCCTCAGGCCTGCGCCACGCGCGGCACCGTGGCGTTGCACGGGCAGGTGTCGAACGAACCCAAACAGCTGCAGCCGCTCGCACCTGTGCTTCCAACGGCAGTTCCGTGGCGGATCGCCGCCATTGACGCGCTTCTCGTGGAGGGCTCCAATCTGGAATGTTCCGCTGCGAAGGAGGACCGTATGAGTCTCGAGAGCGAATTCAAGAGCTCGACGATGGAGTTCCTGGGCAAGTACGTCCTTATCGTGGCGGCAGACGCGGAAGCGGACAAGGTTTCAGGGGTCAGCCCCACTGCCAAGCACTTCAAACTGAAGCTGCGCCAGGAAGGCGGGAATGTGGTGCAGCTCGAAACAAATCCGATGGTCAAGGCCGGCCCTGATGCGATCACCGCCTACTGGTTGCCATGGCGTACTAAGAGTGCGACCACGTTGAAACTCGGTGGCGATGCCGAGTTCTTCTTCACGTCCGAAATGACCAACTGCCGCTTTTCGATTCTGAATTCAGACGACGAAGCTCCGGTCGTCGCCCACATTGCCGGCACGGCAAGCCGCGACGAGCGTGATGCTCTGGAGCGAGAGATGATCAAGGAGGTCGAATCGAAAGGCTGGACGAAAGCCAAGAGCGTCATGGAAGCGAAGGACGTGAAAACAGAGGGCGAGGCATTGAAACTTCGTCGCCTGTCGATCAGCGGCGTCCCGCTCGGGCTACATGAATACAAAGGTCAGCGTGGCACGTTCACCGACTCCGGATCGGCGTTCGTTTTCGGCAAGCGCACCGACAAGAAATGGGCGTTCTACGCCCAGATATGCGCGGGAAATATGAAGCCCGAGAACATCGCTGGCCACGGCAAGATACCCAAAGAGATCAAACAACTGGGCAAACTGTTCGAATTCGGGTGATTGACTGTGAAGGAAGCTGCGGATTCAGCGTGAAGCGCTGGTTGCCGTGTTCGACTTGGACCAACGACCAAATGACTATCTGATTTAGCACGGACTTGCAGGTCGACCAGCGAGCGGGTGCTGGTAGGCGGCGCGGTTGTGAGTTCGCGGAGTCAGCGCCCAGTCCTCTTCAACTGTCCGCTCGAAGCAAAACCAATCACTTGAGACCTTGTCTCTGACGGACTACTTTCAGCCTTGAGCACCCGAGCCGCCGGCAACGGCAGTCCCGGCGGCCTCGGACTGCGCGCTGTCGACACTCAGCAGACGGTCGGTTTCAGCCTGCGCGGGACGCTTGGCGTGCTTTGCGCAGGTAGGGCTGGAAGAACAGACAAAGGTCCGTAAGCATCAGGACGACGAGCGGGAGCAGGGGCGAGTAGGTCACCCAGTCCGGCGGTTGCGCCCCCTTGCCTGTGGCCAGGGCGACGAAGTTGGCGGCAACCGTGAGGGTGAAGATCGACGACAGCCAGCGATGGGTCTGGCGAATCCAGCCGCGGGAGACGGTGGCGGTCGTCGTCGGCTCGGCGGTGGCCGGCGTGGTGTCGGCCAGGAAAGTGCGATACATGTCGATCTCCTTTCAGCTGCGCGCCTGGATCAACTTCCATCCGTTGCCGGACGGATCGCGAAAGCCCGCATCGACGGTGCCGAAGCGGTCGATCGGGTCCTGCGTGATGTCCACACCTTGCCCCCGAAGCCGATCGCAGTGGGCGCGGCAGTCGTCGACGACAAAGACCAGAGGCGGCATGGCGCCTTTGGCCACCAGGGCCTCAGCAGCTTGTGTGGTCGGCGCATCCAGCACCGGCGGACCGGGCCGGAACAGCCCGAGCTGGAAGAAAGGCTGCGCCGGATGCTGCACGGTGAGCCAGCGATACCCTCCGTTGCGCACGTCGCTGTGGACGGTGAACTTCAGCTTGCCGACATAGAAGTCCAGCGCCTCGTCCTGGTCGCGCACGTAGATGCCGACCACCTGGATGCCTTGGTTCATGTTTGCTCCTTGTCGCATTGCGTTGGGACGGGAGCAATGTTTGAGCTTGCCCTTGATAGACGTAGTCCATAGCCACTCGGTTACGCGGCTTTCTTTGACTGGCCCGCGTGCCAGTTTGCTTCGAACCTCATCGGGCTGATGTAGCCCAAGGTGGAGTGAAGTCTGCGATGGTTGTAGAACGTCAACCAGTCGATCACCTCGTCCATCGCTTGGCGTTGCGTGGCGAACTTCTTGCCGTACAGCCTGCCCACTTTCAAGCTCCCCCACAGGCTCTCAGTCGGGGCATTGTCCCAGCAGTTGCCCTTGCGACTCATCGACGACAGCATGCCGTAGCTGCTCAGCGCCGCCTGGAATGTGTGGCTGCAGTATTGGCTGCCCCGGTCCGAGTGGAAGATCAAGCCCGGCGCCGGGTGGCGCCTGAACCACGCCATGCGCAGCGCATCCGTCACCAGGCTGGCTTGCATGTGCGGCTGCATGCTCCAGCCCACCACCTGGCGGCTGAACAGGTCGATCACCGCGGCCAGGTACAGCCAGCCTTCGTCGGTGGCGATGTAGGTGATGTCGCTGCTCCACACGCGGTCCGGCGCACTCGGCGTGAAGTCGCGGGCAAGCAGGTTCGGCGCCACCGGCAAGTCATGCCGGCTATCGGTGGTGACCACGAACTTGCGCTTGCTGCGCGCCTTGATAGCGTGCAGTTGCATGAGCCGCTGCACGCGATCCTTGCCCACGCGGATGGCGCGCGCGAGAAGCTCCTTCCACACCCGGGGCCAGCCGTACTCACCTTGGACCTCGGCGTGGATGGCCCGGATGTGCGCCAGCAGCGCCTCATTGCTGAGCCGCCCGCCCCCGGGCTTGCTGGGCTGGCGGGCCCTGCGCCGACGCTGGTGCTCGAAGTAGCCGCTGGTGCTGACGCCCAGCGTCTCACACGCCATCGTGATCGGCCACGCAGCCTTGTTCTTGGCAATCCAGGCGTACTTCACAGCGATTCCTTTGCAAAGTACGCCGTCGCTTTTTTTAGGATGTCGCGCTCCATCTTCACCCGCGCCAGCTCCGCACGCAGCCGTGCCAGTTCCATCTGCTCGGCGCTCACCGGCCGATCGCCGGCGCCCTGCAACTCACCCTTCTCGGCCAGCCGAATCCAGTTGCTCAGCGTCTGCTTCGGTATCCCCAGTACCCGCGCCGTCACCGACGCTTCCTGCCCAGCCTTGACCAGCCGAACGGCCTCCAGCTTGAACTCCAACGTGTACCGCGCGCGGTGCTTCGCTTCGTCTTTCTTGCTCATCTCTCGTGCTCCATGAATGCATTTTCAGCTTCAGCTATGGAGTACGTTTTTCGGGGGCAAGGTCAGTTCAAAGATCTGGCTTCTGCCGCGCGGACTCTTAGGGACTTCCGCTCGCGAACATGGTCTGCTGGTTCGAGCCGGCACTTGGTCAGAATGAGGTGAACCGCACTCTAGGCGAGGACGTCATGCCCGGCGTTCGGCGGGGCTGGCGACTTTTCGAGTACGCCCTCGATGTAAAGCCGTTCCACCAGCACCATCAACACGACCATTGCGGGCATGGCGAGCAACACTCCCATGAGCCCGAACAGCACGCCGAAGATCACCGCGGCGGCGATGCCAAGTACC
>JACMKJ010000259.1 GCA_014380155.1 Rhizobacter sp.
ATCGAGTAGCCAATGGTGTCGCGGAAGAAGGTGTTCTCATGCTCGGCGGTCTTGACCGTCTCGCCCTTGGCCGGATTGGTGGCCGAAAGGATCAGCGCGCCGTGCAACGACAGTGCGAAGGTGGTCGCAAAGAAGAAACTGACCGCCAGCATGTGCGCCGGGTTGTAGTGAAAGTGCAGGTACTGGTAGCCCGTGTTCGAGACCCAGTCGAGGTGGCTCATGATCCCGTACGGGAAGCCGTGGCCCCAGGCGCCGAGCAGCACCGGCCGCACGACGACGAGCGTCACGTAGGCCAGGATCGCGACCGAGAACGCGAACGGCACGTGGTAGCCGATGCCGAGCTTTCGACAGATCTCGACCTCTCGCAGCGCCCACGACACAAACGAGCCGATGGCACACACCGTGATCAGCTGCCACAGCCCGCCCTCCATCAGCGGCGCCATGCCGAGGCCGTATTTCAAGTCGGGTGGCGCGATCGAGATCTGCCACAGGTTCCAAGTGGGCCCCTGCGATGCACCCCACACGATCAGCAGCGTGCCGACCGTTGCGAAGAACAGCGTGGTCACGCCAAAGAAGCCGACGTAGAACGGGCCGACCCAGAAGTCGAACAGATCGCCTCCGGTCAGCGTTCCGCCACGGACACGGTATTTGCGCTCGAAACTCAGCATCGACATGATCGCCCCCAAGGGTCGGTGCGCGCCCGTTGCCGGCGCGCGCACCTACAGACTCGTTGCAACGGCCAGGTGCGGTGCGTCACGCCGCGCCCTGCCCGCTTCCACCAAGCTCGCTTGCGCTACTTGGCCGCCGGTGCTGCGGCGGGTGCCGGCATCGGTGACATCTGACTGGCCACCGGGGCCGCCTTGCGCGGGCCCTCGAGCCAGTTGAAACGGTCGGTGCTGAGCAAGATGAAATGAATCACCAGGGCCAGCACAAACAGGAACGTGAACAGGGCGATCAACGTCCTGCGCGGGTCGAAAAGCATCCAGATACGCCACATGTTGTTTCCTCCTATGCGGTGAATGCGAGACTGATCGCCGCCATCGCGACATCCTTGGCGTCATGGACGATCGCGGCATAACCGCTCGCGCCCGGCAGCCACGGCCGCCATTGCCACGCCAGGAAGTGCGCGACGACCGCAATCACCGTGAAGATGATGAAGCTCGTCATGAAGATCCCGTGGAACTCCTTCGCTTCCTGATCCGTCAGTCCGGACAGGGAGCCTTGCCTGCTGTCAGCCATGCTCTACTCCTTCTGGGCCAGGTCGGCCCCTTGTGGCCTTTCGGCCATTACCGCGAAATACCCCCGCGGCGGGGTTGACGCAGCGGTCAGCTGCGGCAATCGAACGAGGGCCGCAGCGTTCATGCCGGCTCCCCTTGTCTGAGTGCGTCGCGCGACTTCGCCACGCGAGCTGCCGTCACCCGGTCTTCGCCTTCGCGTTTGGCATCGCGCTCGGCGCGGTCTCGCAAACGCTTGGCGGCCGAAATCTGCACCAGCACCGGTTCGGTCTCGACGAATTCGCCAAGCAGTTGCTGTGCGTCGTCGTCCCAGGGCCGTGCGGGCTCATCGCTGAGGCGAGCCGGTGTGGGGTCGACCTTGTCCAGGTCGGTGCCCAACGGCAAGATGTGGAACAGCGCGTCGAACAGCGCGTTGCAGAACTCCTGCACCAGGTAGGTCGCACCGGCGTAGCCCATGAACGGCGTGCCCGTGTGGCGGCGAATGATGGGCAGCGGAAACGACGCGGGGATGAAGCTCGTCTTCATCATCCCGCCCCCACCGCATTCGGCGAGGTAGATGCGCTCGTTGTAGCTGCCGTACAAAACGAGCGGCGTCTTCTCTTTGGTGAGGCGCCGCACTTCGTCGTTGTCGGTCTTCGCACCCGGCTTGCGTGCGATGGCGAAGAGGCAAGGCAGGCCCAGCTCGTCTTCGAGAAAGTGCCGCACGCCGCGTGTGTAGGTCTCGTTGGCCACGATCGCAAAGCTGGCGGTACCGAAGAAGTCTTGCGTGACCGAGCGCCACAGGTCCCAGATCGGCTTGATCGTGCTGTGCTTCTCGCGCTCGATGAAGGGCTCGGGGTCCAGTCCCAGCAGCTCGCCCAGCGAGCGCAGGAACTTGGTCGTGCTGTGCAGCCCGATCGGGGCTTGCAGGTAGGGCCGCTCCAGCGCTTCGCAGAGCATGCGGCCGAACTCGCGGTACATGCAGATGTTGGCGTCGGCTTCGACCAGGCGCGACACGTCGGCCACGTGGCTGCCGAGCGGGAACACCACGTTGACCTCGGCGCCGATGCCTTGCACCAGGCGGCGGATCTCGGCCAGGTCGCTCGGTGAGTTGAAGCTGCCGTAGCTCGGGCCGATGATGTTGACGCGCGGCTTCTCACCGTCTTTGCGAACCCGCGCCGGCACTTTCTTGAGCCCGTACTGCGACCACAGCCAGAACATCGCGCGGTTTGCGCATTGCCACTGGTCTTCGTCGATGGTGCGCGGCAGAAAGCGTTGCAGGTTGGTGCCTTCGGGCGTCACGCCGCCGCCGATCATTTCGGCGATCGAGCCGGTGACCACCACGCTGGGCAGGTCGGGGTCGAGCGCCGCATGGGCACGGCGCATCGAGCCCTCGGTGCCTTCGCGGCCCAGCTGTTCTTCGGCCAGGCCGGTGACGACGATCGGCAGCTCGTGCGGCGGCAGCGCATCGGTGTAGTGCAGCACCGAGGTCACCGGCAGGTTCTCGCAACCCACCGGGCCGTCGATCACGACCTGCAGGCCCTTGATGGCAGTGAACACGTAGACGGCACCCCAGTAGCCACCGGCACGGTCATGGTCGAGGATCAGAGCCATCAGAATGCCCGCCCGGCCGCCCGCAGGGCATTGCGCCCCTTCGGGGGGCAGTGAACGAAGTGAGCTTGGGGGCTCATATCATCTCCTCGGCTTTGCGTTTCTTCGCGGCCTTGACCGCGAGGCGCCGCTGTTCGGCCTTGAACTCGGGGCGGTCTTGCGGTATGCCGCTCGATGCTTCCCACACCCCCGCCGCGTGCGCGCTGCCGGTTCCGCCGAAAAAATCTTTCATCGCGTCGAAGCGGGCCTTGTTGCCGATCGCCGCGTTGATCACCGTTGCAAGCGAGCCTGCACCGGCCGGGCCCATCAGCGGGCGGGCCGAGATCAGGTTGGTGAAGTACAGCGCGGGTGTGCACTGCTCCTTGGCCGCCTGCACGACAGGCGTGGTGCCGATCGCCAGGTCGGGCTTCCATTCGTGCATCGCCGCCAGGTCTTGCTCGAGCGACGCGCGGAACTGCACGTGCACGCCCTTGGCCTCGAGCCATTGCCGGTCGGCGTCGCTCCACACGGTGCGTGGGCAGGCGGTGCCGACATAACGCAGGTCGGCGCCGCTCTCGACCAGAAGGCGGCCGACCAGCAGCTCCGAACCTTCGTAGCCGCTCAGGGTGATGCGGCCCTTGATCGGCATCTTGGCAAGCGCCCCTTTGATCGCGGGCAGCATGCGGTTCTTGGCCGCGTCGATCTGCACCTGCGCCACGTTGGTGGCGTTGCCGATGGCCTGCAACCACGCTTCGGTGCCGTCGTGCCCGACAGGAGCCGAGCCGACCACGGTGCGGCCTGCCGCTTCGAACTCCCGCACGCTGGCGGTGTAGAAAGGATGGATGGCCGCCACCGCCGCACAGTCGAGCGCCGCATACAACTCGCGCCACTCGCGCGTGGGCACCACCGGCCCGGCGGCCAGGCCCATCGGCTCCAGCATCATCCCGATGATCATCGGGTCGGCCGGGAACATCTCGCCGAGCAAGGTGATGGTGGGCTTGGTCGACCGCCCCGCGCGCGGCGCCTGCACCGGCCCGGCCTGGATCTCGGCCCGTGCGTACTTCAGCATCGCACCGGCCAGCACATCCTTCGCCTCGGCATGCGTGGGTACGCCGAAACCCGGCACGTCGATGCCGATGATGCGCACGCCGTTGATCTCTTTCGGCAGGATCTGCAGCGGCACGCCGCTGGCGGTCGGCACGCACAGGTTGATGATGACGATGGCGTCGTATTTCGTCGGGTCGGCCTGTTGATGCACCGCCTCGCGGATATCTTCGAACAGCTTGCCAGTGACGAGCGACTCGCTGTTGAAGGGCACGTAGCCCACGCTGCGGCGGGCGCCGTAGAAGTGGGACGTGAAGGTCAGCCCATACACGCAGCAGGCCGAGCCCGACAGGATGGTCATCGTGCGGCGCATGCGCAGGCCCACGCGCAGCGAACCGAAGGCGGGGCACATGCTTTGTGGCTGGTCGTGCGGGCCGGCCTTCGGGTCTTTGGGGTAGTCGGCTGCGTAGCGGTCCAACACCTCTGATTTGCCGGCCGACTTGGCGGCGGCGAGCATCGCCTCGCCACCCGAATGGCAGCCCATGCCATCGCCTTCGATGGCAGTCGCCACCTTGAGCGGAACGATCGGAATGGTGGTGCTGTGCACGGCTCAGACCTCGTCGTAGACCACTTCGAGCGTCTCGCGCTGAAGCTCGGTCTTGCCGCACATGTCGAACTGCGTTGCCGGCTCGAGCACCACGTCACGCCCGACCGAGGCAGCGGAGAACAAGCCGAGCAGCGCGTCTTGAGTCATCGGCTTGGGCCGCATCGGTGTGGAGGTGCCCACGTTCTCGGCCAGCTCGGCAAACATCGGCCCCCAGGGCGAGCCGGGCCGGCCGATGATTTCGTAGCTGGCGCTCTTGCGGCGGATGTCTTCGTTGGCTGGGATGGTCGACAGCACCGGGATGCCGACCTGTTCGGCAAACGCTGCCGCCTCGCCGGTGCCGTCGTCGCGGTTGATCACCATGCCCGCCACGCCGACGTTGCCACCGAGCTTGCGGAAGTATTCGACCGCGCTGCACACGTTGTTGGCGACGTAGAGCGACTGCAGGTCGTTGCTCGCGACGACGATGACCTTCTGGCACATGTCGCGCGCGATCGGCAGGCCGAAGCCGCCGCAGACCACGTCGCCGAG
>JACMKJ010000260.1 GCA_014380155.1 Rhizobacter sp.
AGCTGCACACCTTCGTGTCGATGGGCCAGCCGCTGAGCGCCGATGCGGGCAACGCGCCGCCGCCGCCGGTGCGCAGCACCGCTGCCACCATCGGCCGCCCGCGCGCGGCCTGAGGAGCACGCCATGGCCTTTGCAAGCTTCGACAACCGCAACGCCAGCGCGCCCATGGCCGAGATCAACATGGTGCCGTTGATCGACGTGATGCTGGTTCTGCTGGTGATCTTCATCGTCACCGCACCGCTGCTCACCCAGGCCGTCAAGCTCGACCTGCCGAAGGCCAGCTCGCAGCCCAATGTGGCCAAGGCCGACAAGATCGAGTTCGCCATCAACGCCGACGGTGCGTTGTTCTGGAACGGCGAGTCGGTCACGCGCAGCGAAGCCGCCACCCGCTTTGCCGCCGAGAGCAAGAAGCTTCCGCAGCCCGAAGTGCATTTGCGCGCCGACCAGAACGTGCCCTACCGCTCGGTCGCACAAACGTTGGCCGATGCCTCCAAGGCCGGCCTGAGCAAGGTTGGCTTCGTCAGCGACCCCGAGGTGCCCTGAGCCATGGAGCACGACCTGCCCGAAGCGCCCGCGCCGCGCCTCATCGAGCCTGCAGCGCAGGCCGAAGTGCCGCGCATCTCCAGCCAGCAGCTGCTGGCCGGTGCGAAGGAGGTGCTGATCGAGCACCACGGCACCTTGTACCGATTGCGACAAACCGCGCTTGGCAAGCTCATCCTGACCAAGTAGCCCGATTCACTGAACCCAGAACCACCGCACCAGCCAGCCCGTCTGCCAGCCCGTGCTCCAAATATCCACGGAGAACCCTGTGCAGACCCAACGCCCGCAATGCCCGCAACATTCACCCGACGCCGCCCCCACGCGCTCCTCGCTCCTGCCCCTGGGGGCCCTGGCCGCCGGCTTCGGCCTGGCCTTGCCACCGGTGATGGCGCAGACCAGCGCACCGGCTGCGCCAACCGCTGCTTCGGCCCCCGCATCGGCCGCATCAGGCGTGACCACGCTGCCGCAGATCAAGGTGAAAGCCGCTGCCGAACCCAGCGGCAAACAAAGCTACCAGGCGACCACCACCCGCATCGGCAAGGGCAAACAAGAGCTGCGCGACGTGCCGCAATCGGTGACCGTGGTCACCGAGCGCCTGATCGACGACCGCAATCTCGACACCATGAAAGAGGCGCTGAAAAACACCGCCGGCATCTCGTTCCAGGCGGCTGAGGGTGGCGAAGAAGACATCCGCCTGCGCGGCTTTTCGCTGCAGTCCACCGGCGACATCTTCATCGACGGCATGCGCGACCCCGCCTTCTACGACCGTGATTCCTTCAATTGGGATCGTCTGGAGCTGCTGCGCGGCTCGGCCTCGATGTTGTTCGGCCGCGGCTCCACCGGCGGCGCGGTCAACCAGGTCAGCAAACGCCCCGAGCTGGTCAATGAAAACGAACTCGCGATCACGCTGGGCAGTGGCGACTACGCCCGCACCACCGCCGACTTCAACCTGAGAACCGGCGAAAACGCGGCCCTGCGCATCGCCACCATGCTCACCATGGCCGACAACTACGGCAACACGATCGACAAGAAGGGCATTGCACCGAGCTACCGCTTCGGCATCGGCACCGACGACGAGTTCCAGGTCGGCCTGTACCACCTGGAGAACAACAACGGCGTGCACTACGGCCTGCCGTGGCTCACCCCCGGCGCGCGTGGCGGCGACTACCTCTGGGACACCGACCCGAAAAACTATTACGGCATGGCGAGCGACTATGCGCGCAGCGGCACCACCCAGGGCAATGCCAGCCATGTGCATAAGTTCGGCGACGGCGGCGAGCTGCGCACCGCGCTGCGGGTGGCGAGCTACACCCGCGACCAGCGTGCAAGCGCCATCCGCTTCGTGGCGGCGGCACAGCAGCCGGGTGGGCAGCCGGTCACGTCCGACACCTTCAGCGACGCCACGCTGCTGCAGCGCTCTGGAGGCAATGGGGTGCAGGCCAAGGTGATGAACATGGACACCAAGTACTTGCAAAGCGACTACAGCGGCAAGTTCAAGTGGGGCGGCCTGTCGCATGGCGTTCAGGCGGGCGCTGACCTGGCGCAAGAGGAGTTCGAGAACCTGGCCGTGTCCTTGCCCACAGGGGTCACGCTGATCAAACCGCGCACCACGGTGGGCACACCCGACGATGGCGCGTCGATCGACGAAGGCCAGCGCGTCACCTCGGTCAACCGCACCTTCGACGCCAAGGCCTTGGGCGTCTATGTGCAAGACCTGGTGCAGGTCGCCCCGATGTGGAAAGTGTTGGCCGGGCTGCGCTGGGATCAGTTCAAGGGCACCTACAACAACATCTCGATTGCGGCCAACCCGACCAACCCCTGCGCCGTGGCCCCTGCCAGCAGCATCAGCCGCACCGATTCGCTGATCAGCAAACGTCTTGGCGTGTTGTTCCAGCCCACCCCAACCCAGTCGTATCACTTCTCGTACGGCACCTCGTTCAACACCTCGGGCGACACTTACCAGTACGACCCCGGCACTGGAAACTCCGATCCGGAATCCAGCCGCAACATTGAGCTGGGCGCCAAGCTCGACAGCGCCAGCGGCAACTTCACCAGCCGCTTCGCACTGTTTCAAGCCACCAAGTACAACGAACGCAACCGAGACGCCGAGTCGGTGAACGCCTGCAACTACGTGTTGTCCGGCGAACGCCACGCGGCCGGCATCGAGCTCGACCTGACCGGGCGCATCACCCCGCAGTGGGAGGTCTACGGCTCCTATGCGTTCATCCCGAGCGCCAAGGTTGACAGCTCCAGCGGCGCAGCCGGCACTGAAGTGGCAGGCTCTCGCCCCGGCCTCACGCCGCGCCATACCGGCACCCTTTGGACGACCTACAAGTTCACGCCGAAGTGGCGCCTGGGTGGGGGTCTGAACGCGCGCAGCAGCGACCGACCCGTCGGGCTGGCGGCCAGCTCGGCGATCGTGGCACCCAAGTTCATCACTGCGGACCTGATGGCCGAGTACCAGTTCATCGACGAGGTCAGTTTCAAGTTCAACGTGACCAACGTGACCGACGAGCACTACGCCGACCAGCTCTACCGCGGCCACTACATCCCGGGCAAGGGGCGCACCCTGCAGCTGACCACCACGATGAAGTTCTGACCCACCGGCAGGCCGGCGCGTGGGGGCCGGCCGCTGACCCGTTCACACAGCACAGCCATCGCCATGCTTCAACACATCCAACACGTCCTGACCGCCGACGAGCTGCGCCAGGCGCGCGAGATCCTGGCGCGCGCGCCCTGGGGCGACGGGCGCGCCACCGCCGGCGTGCAGTCGGCGCTGGCCAAGAACAACGAGCAGTTGCCCCAAGACGGGCCCGACACCCGTGCGCTGCAAGAGATCGTGCTGCGGGGCCTCAACCGGCACGCGATCTTCTTCTCGGCGGCCTTGCCCAAGCGGGTGTTCCCGCCGCTCTTCAACCGCTACGGCGGCGCGGCCAACGCGTTTGGCGACCATGTCGACAACGCAGTGCGCTTCATCCCCGGAACGCAAGGTGAGCGTGTGCGCACCGATGTGAGCTGCACGCTGTTCCTGGCCGAGCCCGATGAATACCACGGCGGCGAGCTGGTGATCGCCGACACCTACGGCACCCAGCGCGTCAAGCTGCCGGCCGGTGACATGGTGCTGTACCCCGGCACCAGCGTGCACCGGGTCGAGCCGGTCACGCGCGGCTACCGCGTCGCCAGCTTCTTCTGGATCGAGAGCATGGTGCGCAGCGACGAGCAGCGCCGCCTGTTGTTCGACATGGACCAGCACCTGATGAGCCTGCGCACCCGTTTTGGCGAGGCCGACCCGGCGGTGATCGGCCTCACCGGCACTTATCACAACCTGCTGCGTGGCTGGGTCGACACCTGAGCCACCTTCCACCTGAAAGGACCACGATGAAAACCACCCCACTGTTTGTTGCCGCAGTTGCCGGCACCCTGTTCGCCGGCGCCGCATTCGCTCACGGCGACGTGAAGTGCGACATCCCCAAAGCCGAATGGAAAGGCCAGATGGAGCTGCAGGCCAAGCTCGTCAACGAAGGCTGGAAGGTGCGCAAGGTCAAGGTCGAGAACGGCTGCTACGAGGTCTATGGCTTCGACGCCAAGGGCGAACGGGCCGAGGCCTTTTTCGACCCCAAGACCTTCGAGCGTGTGCTGCCGGCTGGCGAGCCGGCGAAGAAGTAGCGCCTTTCCCGTCCACACCATGAAGGTCTGGGACGCTGCCGTGCGCGGCCTGCACTGGGTGCTGGCCGCCGGCATTGCCGCGGCCTGGCTGACCAGCGAGCGCTGGACCCGGTGGCACGCGCCGGTGGGCTACGGGGTGCTCGCCGTGGTCGGGCTGCGCATCATCTGGGGTTGTGTCGGCAGCCCGTATGCGCGCTTCCGCCAGTTCGTGCGCTCGCCAGCCGACACCGCCCGTTACGCCGCGCAGTGGCTGCGCGCTCGCGAGCCGCGCTACCTCGGCCACAACCCGCTGGGCGGTTGGATGGCACTCGTGTTGTGGGCCTGCGTGGTGGGAGTGGGTGCCACTGGCGGGCTCTTGAACACCGACCGCTTCTGGGGTGACGAGGGCATGCATAGCCTGCACGGCGCACTCGCGTGGATGCTGCTCGCGCTGATCGCCGTGCACTTGAGCGGCGTGATTTTCGCGAGCGTTCGCCACCGCGAAAACCTGGTGCGCGCCATGTTCAGCGGCAGCAAACGCGAAGCGCAGGAGAGCGATGTGAGTTGAACGCGGCCGTGCATCGAGGCATGCGAGTGACGCGCAGCGGAGACAAAAGCGCGCGTCACCGGGCATGAATGCGCGATTTACCTATGAAAACTGCTTCTCAATGCAGCACTCTCGCAGTAGTATTCGCTCCGCACGTGGTCCATGGAGAACAGAGAGCTCATGCGGCTCTCACCCAACACGGGCACATCAACAACTTTGTGATGGAGAAATTCAAAATGGCAACTGCGAAGAAAGCTGCGAAACCCGCGGCAAAGAAGGCTCCGGCCAAGAAGGCCGCCCCGGCCAAAAAAGTAGCGGCAAAGAAAGCTGCTCCCGCGAAGAAGGCCGCTCCGGCCAAGAAGGCGGCTCCTGCAAAGAAGGTGGCAGCGAAGAAGGCTCCGGCCAAGAAGCGCACCCCCAACGCCGCCTTCATGAAGGCCATGACCCCGAGCGCACACCTGGCCGCCATCATTGGCGCCACCCCGGTGCCGCGCACGGAAGTGACCAAGAAGGTGTGGGAGTACATCAAGAAGAACGACCTGCAAGACAAGGCGAAGCGCACGATGATCAATGCCGACGCCAAGTTGAAGGAAATCTTCAAGAAGGCCCAGGTCTCGATGTTCGAGATGACCAAGCTGATCAACGGTCACCTGAAGTAATCCGCAGGTCTCCTGCTGATTTGAAAAAGCCGGTGCTAGCGCACCGGCTTTTTTATTGGGCTGGCGCGGATGGAGCGGGCCTTCGATACCTCAGGCTGAGCGGTGGGAGATGCGCGAGCGAAGCAATGCGCCCCATCAAGCAACGCCCGCGGAACCGGCTTTGCCGGGCCGCCAGGCGGCGCCCCTTGGGGGCAGGAGCGCAGCGACTGGGGGGCCTATTTCACAGCCAC
>JACMKJ010000261.1 GCA_014380155.1 Rhizobacter sp.
ACCTGGGTCTACGCCCACCGCTGCGGCTCGCGGCGCGGCGAGCCGCGGCCCGGCACCGCGCCCGCACCAGCGACCGACCCGTCTAAGCAAACGAACGCGACTGCGCCAATCCGCCGAGCCGCGCCGTGATGGCAAAAAACTCGGCCACCGTTTCGTCGATGATTTCCTTGGCCGTCTTCACCGAAGTGATCAGGCCGGCGGTCTGCCCGGCCAGTGCAGGGGCGGCTTCCATGTCGCCATCGAAGTAGACACTGCGAATGCCTTTGAGTGCATCGGCAGGCATCAGGCCTTCGTCGAAGATAGCTTGTGTGCGCTGCGACTTGAGCGCACGAATGCACGGCGTCGACTTCTTGTTCAGCACCCAAGTGCCGGTGTCCTTGGCCTCGACGATGGCGTTCTTGTAGTTGGCGTGCACCGGGCTTTCGGTGCAGCTCACAAAGCGTGTGCCCATCTGGATGGCCTCCGCGCCGAGCGCAAACGCCGCCGCCATTCCGCGCCCATCACAGATGCCACCGGCCGCGATCATCGGCACGTCGGTGCGCGCGCGGATCGCCTGCAGCAGCACCAGGGTCGATACCTCTTCGGGGTTCTTGAAACCACCGCCCTCGCCACCTTCGACCACCAGGCCGTCGATGCCGGCGTCCACACACTTCATGGCCGTCTCGACGGTGGGCACCGCGTGGTAGACCGTGATGCCCGCATCCTTCAGCGGCGCGATGAACTTGGCCGGGCTGCCAGCCGAGGTCGTCACGAACTTGACGCCGCTCTCGCAGACGAATTTGAGCATCGCCTCGTCCTTCAAAAAGCGGATCGGCAGGTTCACGCCAAAGGGCATGCCGAGCGCGCTCATCTTCCTGATCTCGGCCTGGCAGTTCTCGGTCTCGCCCGACGAGGTCTCGATGATGCCAAGGCCTCCCGCGCGCGACACGGCGGAGGCGAGCTGCGTGCGGGCGATCCAGCCCATGGGGGCCTGCACGATGGGGTACTTGACACCGGTGTGGGCGAGGACTCGGTTCATGGGGGCTGGCGCTCCGGCAAGGGTCGGCAGGGCGGGCTGCCCTGCATGGCCTGCGGATTATTGCGACGAGTGTCGAGCCGGCATGTCGCGCACGTTACCCAGATCGATGTCGAGCCCCAGGTCGAGGTCGACCCGCAGCAGCGTGAAGTCGATCTCGGCAGGCACCACGTTGAGCGACCGCGCCTGCCGGAAGTCCGGCTGCAGGTAGAGCGGGCTGCTGCGCTCACCCAGTGGCGTGGCCTGCCCCGACACATGCACCAGGGAGTTGGTGTCGTCGTCGATCACCGACACCGTTACGCTGGGGTTGTGCGCGATCTCAAGCTCGATGCCGTCACCGGCTGCCAGCACGAACCAGAGGCGCTTGCCGTCTTCCGAACAGGTCCCCACCTTGACCTTGCGCGTGTGCAAGTGGCCGCTCGCGCTCAAGGTGGTGAGCACGCAGCGCTTGCCACGCTCGAACAAGGGGTTCGTATGCGCGGCGTGTGCTCCAAACAGAAAAGACAAGGCCGACATTCAACGAGCTTAGTCAGCTGGGCGGCTCTCGTCAGTCGGCCGGTTCACGGCCGGCGTGTAGGACGAGGCCGCCTCAGGCGATCAACCCATCGGCCTTCAACAGCGTTTCCAGGCACTGCTCCAGGATGCGATAGAAGCCCTTGATCTCGCGGATCTGGCCCAGCACCTCATCGGCGGGTTTTGCCACCGCACGCTTCACTGCCAGGATCATCTTGTTCTTGTTGGTGTGTTCCAGCGACACGAACTCGAACACCTGGGTGTCGTAGCCGCAGGCGTCGAGCAGCAGGGCGCGCAGGCCGTCGGTCAGCATCTCAGCCTCCTGGCCCAGGTGCACGCCGTGCTGCAAGATGGGCTTGAGCGGGTGCGGGCTCAAAAGCTGCGGGCGCAGCTGCTTGTGGCAACACGGCGAGCACATGATGATCTGCGCGCCCGCGCGGACGCCGAGGTGAATGGCGTAATCGGTCGCCACGTCGCAGGCGTGCAGCGCGATCATCACGTTCAGGGCTGCCGGCTGGTAGCTGCGCACATCGCCTTCTTCGATGCGCAAGCCCACGATATCGAGCTTGGCGATCACCTTGTTGCACAGCGCCACCATGTCGGGGCGCAGCTCCACACCGGTCACTTGCGCATCGACACCCTTCGTGTGGCGCAGCCAGTCGTGGATGGCGAAGGTGAGGTAGCCCTTGCCCGAGCCGAAGTCGATCACGTTGAGCTGCTTCGCCTCGGCCAACGGTGACGCAGCCAGCGCGTGTGCAAACACCTCGACGAACTTGTTGATCTGTTTCCACTTGCGCGCCATCGCCGGCACCAGCTGCTGCTGCGTAGTGGTCACGCCCAGCTCGGTGAGAAAGGGGCGATTGATCTCCAGCCAACGCTGCTTTTCGCGGTCGTGGGTGGTGGAGGCATCGACCGCCTGTCCGGTCTTGGCGACATGCAGCGCGCACTGCCCCTTCTTGCTGATGGAGAGCTGCCACTCTTCCTCACGCGTGAGCAGGTGGGCGTTGCGAAAGCTCGTGCCCAGCATCTCACGCAGCAATCCCACACCGTCGTTCTGAGAATGGTTCTTGGTGATGTCGCGCGTCTTGTGGGTGTAGAGCAGGGACAAGGCCACCTCGCCACGCAGCTCGACGCGGCGTGCCGTCACGCGCAGCAGGTCGTCGCTCGCACGCAAGGGTTTGGCGAGCAAGAGCTTGACGAAGCTGCCGTCGCTCAGGCTCGCCACCAGGCCTGTCATCAGGCGCTCGAAAGAAGGGTCGGTGGAGAGGTTCATGGGCAGGCGCGGCAGTGGCTGCGGATTGTCGTCCACCGCACAACACCCCTGTCTCGCCGGTGAGGCGCGCCCGAACGCGGCGGCCTGAAGGTTTATCGTTCGGGCGGAGCCCATGTTGAAGGACACAGCCATGAAGACGATGAAGGCAGCGGTGCAGGCCGGCGAGCAAGGCCTGCAGATCCAGCAGGTGCCGGTGCCGGCCCCCGGTGTCGACGAGCTGCTGGTGCGCGTGCGCGCCTGCGGCCTCAACCGCGCCGACCTCGGCATGACCAAGGGCCATGTCCA
>JACMKJ010000262.1 GCA_014380155.1 Rhizobacter sp.
GGGCGGGCGGTAGCGCGCCGTGCAAAGCGACGGTGTCGCGGTAGACCACGAGCGTGCCGGCGGCGAGGTCGCCCAGGCGCTTGAAGTCGCGCCGCAGCAGCATCGCCACCAGGCCGAAGGCGTACCCGAACGGGAAAAAATCGGCCGCGCGCAGCAGGTTGCGGGTGAGGGCGGCGGCGGGCGTGACCGGCAGGCCGGAGTCCATCACCACCTGCAGCCCGAAGGCACGCTTGCCGGGCGTGGCGCCCGAGCGTGTCAGCTCGAACAGCACCGGGTAGAACCACTCGAGCAAAAAGTAGGTGACCAGCAACAGCCCCGTGCCCATGCCGCCGAAAGGCAGCGCCAGCAGCGTCACCGCGAGAAAGATGCCGCAACGCACCAGCAGGTCGACCATGTAGGCCAGCACCCGGGGCGCCACCCCTGCGGGGCGCAGCGACAGCGCAATGCCCTCGGGCGTTTCGGCGGTGTACAGCGTATCGAGTGACACGTGGGCGTCAGCGAACGAGGGTTGAGCGGTGGTGCACGCTGTTCAAGGGCGCCTCCCGCGCGTTCGTCTTTGTCGGCGGATTCTAGGGTCTGCTCCAGCGCCGCCCCGGGGCCACGAGCGCAGAATTGCGCTCTTGCGCCCCGCGCTGGAGACCGCCGTGAACGCCCCTTTGCCGACCCATGTCTTGCCCCCCCTTCAGCCCCGGCCCGTGCCGGCGGCCATGCGCACCGCCTTGGCGGCCCATTTCGGCGAGCGCTGCTCGGCCGCGCTCGCCGTGCGCGAGCAGCATGGCCGCGATGAGTCGCCGTTCGACGCACCGCCGCCCGAGCTGGTGGTGTTTTGCGAAAGCACTGACGAAGTGGCTTTTGTCGTGCAGCAGGCCGACCTGCACGCGGTGCCGGTGATCCCGTTTGGCGTGGGCTCCTCGCTCGAGGGCCACTTGCTCGCGGTGCAGGGCGGCGTGAGCATCGACCTGAGCCGCATGCAGGCCATCGTCTCGCTGCAGCCCGAAGACCTCACCGTCACCGTTCAGGCGGGCGTGACCCGCACGCGGCTCAACAACGAGATCCGCCACACGGGGCTCTTCTTCCCGATCGACCCCGGCGCCGATGCGAGCCTGGGCGGCATGGCGGCCACACGCGCCAGCGGCACGAATGCCGTGCGCTACGGAACGATGCGTGAAAACGTGCTCGGCCTCACCGTCGTCACGCCGCAAGGCGAGGTGATTCACACCGGCACGCGTGCGCGCAAGTCGTCGGCGGGCTACGACCTCACGCGCCTGATGGTGGGCAGCGAAGGCACGCTGGGGGTGATGACTGAGATCACGCTCAAGCTCTACCCGCTGCCCGAAGCGATCTCGGCGGCCACCTGCACCTTCCCGAGCGTGGATGCGGCCGTGCGCACCACCATCCAGGTCATCCAGATGGGGGTGCCCATCGCCCGCTGCGAGCTGCTCGATGCCAACGCCGTGCGGGCCGTCAACAAGCACGACAAGCTCGGCCTCACCGTCGTCACGCCGCAAGGCGAGGTGATTCACACCGGCACGCGTGCGCGCAAGTCGTCGGCGGGCTAC
>JACMKJ010000263.1 GCA_014380155.1 Rhizobacter sp.
CGCGGTTGACCGTCCGGTGAACGCGCGATGAAGCTCAGCGTATGGACCTACGAAGGCCCGCCACATGTCGGAGCGATGCGCATCGCCGCATCGATGCGCGGCGTGCACTACGTGCTGCACGCGCCGCAGGGCGACACCTACGCCGACCTGCTGTTCACGATGATCGAGCGGCTGCCCAAGCGCCCGCCGGTGACCTACACCACCTTCCAGGCACGCGACCTCGGTGGCGACACCGCCGAGCTGTTCAAGAACGCAGCCCGCGATGCCTACGAGCGCTTCAAGCCGGCGGCCATGATGGTCGGCGCCTCGTGCACCGCCGAGCTGATCCAGGACGACCCGGGTGGTTTGGCCAAGGCCCTGAACCTGCCCGTGCCGGTGGTCGCACTCGAGTTGCCTTCGTACCAGCGCAAGGAAAACTGGGGCGCCTCAGAAACCTTCTATCAGATGGTGCGTGCACTCGCCGGCCCGAACGTGCCACCGCCGGGCACCCCGCGCGAGCCACGCGCGGCGGGCCAGCGCCCCAGCTGCAACATCCTCGGCCCCACGGCGCTGGGCTTCCGCCACCGCGACGACGTGACCGAAATCACCCGCCTGCTCACCCACATGGGTGTCGACGTGCGCATTGTCGCGCCGCTCGGCGCCAGTGCAGCAGACCTGTCACGCCTGGGCGAGGCCGACTTCAACGTGGTGCTTTACCCCGAAGTCGGCTCGCTCACCGCCACCTGGCTCACCCGCAGCTTCGGCCAACCGGCCACGAAGACGATTCCGCTCGGTGCCGGCGCCACCAAAGACTTTGTTGCGGAGGTCGCCCAGCTCGCCGGCATCGACCCGACCACCGCGCTCGCCGAGGTGCAATCGCGTTCCAACTGGTATGCACGCTCGGTCGATTCGACCTACCTCACCGGCAAGCGTGTCTTCATCTTCGGCGACGCGACACACGCGGTGGCAGCCGCACGCGTCGCCTCCACCGAGCTTGGTTTCAAGGTGGTCGGCATAGGCACCTACAGCCGCGAGTTCGCCCGCGAGGTGCGCGAAGCGGCCAAGCTGTACGAGGTCGAAGCCCTGATCAGCGACGACTACCTCGAGGTCGAGGCCAAGGTCGCCGAGCTGCAGCCCGAGCTGGTGCTCGGCACGCAGATGGAGCGCCACATCGCCAAGCGCCTGGGTGTGCCCTGCGCGGTGATCTCGGCGCCTGTGCATGTGCAGGACTTTCCGGCGCGCTATTCGCCGCAGATGGGCTTCGAAGGCGCCAACGTGCTGTTCGACACCTGGGTGCACCCGCTGATGATGGGCCTGGAAGAGCACCTGATCGGCATGTTCAGAGGCGACTTCGAATTCCACGAAGACGCCGCGCCCTCTCACCTGGGTGGGCACGCCAGCAAGCCGACCGCGGCAGACGCCGCCGCACAGATCGTGCTGCCGGAAGAGGCCAAGGCAACTGCAAACCACAACGGAGAAAGCCCACAAGCCACGATCCTGGCCATGTGGGCCCCTGATGCGGAGAAGGAGCTCAAAAAGATCCCCTTCTTCGTGCGCGGCAAAGCACGCCGCAACACCGAGCGATACGCACAAGACCATAGCGTACCGGTGATCACCGTCGAGACGCTCTATGACGCCAAAGCGCATTTCAGTCGTTCGTGATTCAACCCCGGCGCCCGCGATGCGGGTCGTGCTGGTGACGATGGACAGCCACCTGGCCAGTGCCACCGAACGCGCCAACCACGCGTTGGGCAAATCACTGCCGGGCCTGCAGTTGAGCGTGCATGCCGCCGCCGAATGGGGCGACGACCCTGCCGCGCTCGAGCGCTGCAAGAACGACATCGCCCAAGGCGACATCGTGATTGCGACCATGCTCTTCCTCGAAGACCACTTCCTGCCCATCTTGCCCGCGCTGCAGGCGCGTCGCGATCACTGCGACGCCATGGTCTGCGCGATGTCGGCCGGCGAAGTGACCAAGCTCACCCGCATGGGTAAGTTCGACATGTCGGCTCCCGCGACGGGCGCCATGGCCTTCTTGAAACGCCTGCGCAACAAGCCCGAGGCGAAGAGCGAAGACAGCGGCGCGCGCGCCACGGCCGGTGCGCGGCAGATGACGATGCTGCGCCGGCTGCCCAAGATCCTGCGCTTCATCCCCGGCACGGCGCAAGACGTGCGGGCGTATTTCCTGACGCTGCAGTACTGGCTCGCGGGTTCGCAAGAGAACATCGCCAACATGGTTCACTTTCTGGTGGACCGTTATGCCCAGGGCACACGCAAAGACCTGCGCGGCATTGCGAAGACGCACGAGCCGGTCGAGTACCCCGAGATCGGCGTCTACCACCCGAAGATGTCGCACCCGAGCGCCGTCGGCAAGATGGCTCGCAGCGTCGAGGCCCTGCCCAGCTTCGCCACCACCGGCAAGCGCGGCACGGTTGGGCTGCTGCTGATGCGCTCGTACGTGCTGGCCGGCAACGCCGACCACTACAACGGCGTGATCACGGCCCTCGAAGCCCGTGGCCTGCGTGTGATCCCGGCCTTCGCCACCGGCCTCGACCAGCGGCCTGCGATCGACGCCTTCTTTTATGAAGACGGCCGGCCGACGATCGATGCGCTGGTCTCGCTCACTGGCTTCTCGCTCGTGGGCGGCCCGGCCTACAACGATGCCAAAGCAGCCGAAGACATTCTTGCCAAGCTCGACGTGCCCTACCTCGCGGTGCACCCGGTCGAGTTCCAGACGCTCGACCAGTGGGGCGGCTCGCAGCGCGGCCTGCTGCCGGTCGAGTCGACCATCATGGTCGCCATCCCCGAGCTCGATGGCGCCACCGGCGCGATGGTGTTCGGCGGGCGTGGCAGCGCGCAGCACATCGCCTGCACAGGCTGCGCACACGCCTGCACCTTCAAGAACATCGTCGACTCGCACGACATGCACAGCTGCATCGAGCGCGCCGACACGCTCGCGGCGCGCGTCGGCAAGCTGGTCGACCTGCGTCGCTCGCAGCGTGCCGAGCGCAAGGTCGCAGCGGTGGTGTTCAACTTCCCGCCAAACGCGGGCGCCACCGGCACCGCGGCCTTCCTGTCGGTGTTCGAGTCGCTGCACAACGTGATGAAGGCGATGGCGCGCGAGGGCTACACCATCGAGGTGCCGGCCACGGTCGACGAGCTGCGCGAGCGCATCATCACCGGCAACGCCTCGCGCTTCGGCGCCATGGCCAACGTGCACACCCGCATCGGTGCCGACGACCACGTGCGGCGCGAGAAGCACCTGAAGGAGATCGAGGCCCACTGGGGCCCCGCACCGGGCAAGCAGCAGAGCGACGGCAGCAGCATCTTCGTGCTGGGCGAGCGCTTCGGCAACGTCTTCGTCGGCATCCAGCCCGCCTTCGGTTATGAAGGCGACCCGATGCGGCTGCTGTTCGAGAAGGGCTTCGCGCCGACACACGCCTTCTCGGCCTTCTATCGCTGGCTGCGCGAAGACTTCGGCGCACACGCGGTGCTGCATTTCGGCACCCACGGCGCACTCGAGTTCATGCCCGGCAAACAGGCCGGCATGTCGGCCACCTGCTGGCCCGACCGGCTGATCGGTGACCTGCCCAACCTTTATCTCTACGCCTCCAACAACCCTTCGGAAGGCACGATCGCCAAGCGCCGCGCCGCCGCCACCTTGATCAGCTACCTGACTCCGCCGGTCGCACAAGCCGGTCTGTACAAGGGCCTTGTCGACCTGAAGGACATGCTGGAGCGCTACCGCGGCCTGGAACCCGAGGCGCAGAACGAACGCGACGAGCTGAGCGTGATGATCCAGGCCCAGGCCGCCGAGCTCGACCTGGCCCAGGCCGACCCGTTGTGGGGCGAGGCGTCAGAGGCGCGCATCGCGAAGCTGAACGACGACGTGCTCGAAGTCGAGTACACACTGATCCCCTACGGCCTGCACGTGGTCGGCCAGGCGCCGAGCGATGCAGAGCGCGTGGACCTGCTGCTGTCGTGCGCCGAGGCGTCGCACGGTGCCAAGCCCGAGCGTTCGCTGGTCGAGGCGCTGGTGGCAGGCCGGGCACCCGATACCCAGGACACCGCCACCTTGGCGCTGCTGAAGGAGCTCGCCGCGATCGATGCCCTGATGGCGCAAGACCACGAGGTCGACGGCGTGCTGCACGCGCTCGACGGCCGCTTCCTGAGGCCCGCACCGGGCGGCGACTTGCTGCGCACACCGGCCATCTTGCCGACCGGGCGCAACCTTCATGGCTTCGACCCCTTCCGCATCCCCAGCAACTACGCCGTGAAAGACGGCGCGCGCCAGGCCGACCGGCTCCTGCAAAAACACATCGGCGATGGCCACGCCTTCCCCGAATCGATCGCGATGGTGCTGTGGGGCACCGACAACCTCAAGAGCGAAGGCGGCCCGATCGCCCAGGCCCTGTCGTTGATGGGCGCCAAGCCGCGCTTCGACAGCTACGGCCGGCTCGCCGGCGCCGAGTTGATCCCGCTGGCGCAGCTCGGCCGGCCGCGGGTCGACGTCGTGATCACGCTGTCGGGCATCTTCCGCGACCTGTTGCCGCTGCAAATCAAGCTGCTGGCCGAAGCCGCGTTCATGGCCGCCGGTGCCGACGAGCCGGTGGAGCAGAACTTCATCCGCAAGCACGCGCTGGCCTACCAGGCCGAACACGGTGGCGACCTGGAAACGGCGTCGCTGCGCGTTTTCGGCAACGCCGAGGGAGCCTATGGTTCCAACGTCAACAGCCTGATCGACAACAGCCGCTGGGACGACGGTGACGAACTGGCGGAGACCTACAGCCGCCGCAAGGGTTTCGCGTATGGACGTGCCGGGCGCCCGGTACAGCAGGCCGGGCTGCTGCAAAGCGTGTTGGCGGGTGTGCAACTGGCGTATCAAAACCTGGACTCGGTGGAACTCGGCGTGACCACGGTTGACACCTATTTCGATACCCTGGGTGGCATCAGCCGCGCCATCAAACGCGCCAAGACCGCCAGTGAAGGGGCCGATGCCGTCATGGCGCCCGTTTACATCGGCGACCAGACGCGCGACAGCAGCGGCGGGGGCACCGTGCGCACGCTGACCGAGCAGGTGGCGCTGGAAACGCGCACCCGCATGCTCAATCCC
>JACMKJ010000264.1 GCA_014380155.1 Rhizobacter sp.
CTGCGCTACGAGCCGGGCGAGCGCTGGATGTATTCGTTCTCGACCGACGTGTGCGGCTACCTGGTGCAGGCCTTGTCGGGCATGCCGTTCGAAGACTATCTGCAAAAGCACATCTTCGAGCCGCTGGGCATGAAGGACACGGCGTTTAGCATCGCGCCCGACAAGGTCGACCGCTTTGCGACCAACTACATCCGCAAGGAAGACAAATCACTCGCCGTGATGGACGACCCGCAAAAAAGCACCTACGCCAAACCACCGGTGTTCGTCTCGGGTGGTGGTGGCCTGGTGAGCACCATGGCCGACTACCACCGCTTCTGCGAGATGCTGCGCCGTGGCGGCGAGCTTGATGGTGCGCGCATCATCGGCCCGCGCACGCTGCGGCTGATGGCGCAAAACCACCTGCCCGGCGGGCGCGACCTGACGCAAGCAGCCATTGGCTCGTTTTCGGAAACTGCCAACGAAGGCATCGGCTTCGGCCTCGGTTTTGCCACGACGCTCGGCGAGGTGGCGGCCGGCGGTTATGGCCCTGGCGACTTCTATTGGGGCGGCATGGCCTCCACCATCTTCTGGGTCGACCCGGTCGAAGACCTGGTGGTGATCTTCATGACGCAGCTGGTGCCCTCGGGCACCTTCAACATCCGCAGCCAGTTGAAGAGCCTGATCTATTCGGCACTGGTCGACTGAGCCGCGGCCATCAGCCTGCGCCGCTTGATGCACATCAAGGCGCCCGCCGGGAGTGCGGCTAAGGTTCGGGTTGTACGTACCCGGCGAGACCCTAAACTGCTTCTCACCTGAACTTCCACAAGGCGCAATGCCATGAAAATCCTGTTGGCCGTCGACGGCAGCACCTTCACCAAGCGCATGCTGGCCTACATTGCCGCGCACGACGAGTTGATCGGCGCCAGCAACCAGATCACCGTGATCACCGCCGTGACGCCCGTGCCACCGCATGTCACCAGTTTCATCAACAACGCCTCGCTGCAGCAGTACTACAGCGACGAAGCCGAAGCCGTGCTCAAGCCGGTGCGTGCCTTCGCCGAGCAAAACAAATGGAAGCCGACCTTCACCACGGCCGTGGGCAACGCCGCCGAGGTGATCGCCAAGGCTGCCAACGACGGCAAGTTCGACATGGTCATCATGGGCTCGCACGGCCACTCGGCCCTCGGCTCTCTGGTGATGGGCTCGGTCACCTCGCGCGTGATGGCGCACTGCACGGCGCCGGTGCTGATCGTCCGATAACGCCACACCATGAGCCCGATCAAGAGCATCTTGCTGCACCTCGACGCATCGCCTCGAAGCGCGTTGCGTCTGGATGTGGCGCGCCAGCTGGCGCGGCGGCACGAAGCGGCCGTCACCTGCTTGTTCGGTGTGACCTCCAATTTTGTCGAGATGCCCTTCTCCGTGGCCGAGAGTGCCGAGGCCAGCGCCATGGTGCTCAAGCTCGATGCCGGTCGGCGGGAGCGTGCGCTGGCCCTGTTCACCCGCGCGGCGCAAGCTGAAGGCCCCGCCATCAGCTGGAGCGAGCTGGGCACCGAGCCTGTCATCTGGGGTCTCACGCAGCAGGCGCTGTACGCCGACCTGATGGTGCTCGGGCAGCACGACGCGGGCACGCGTGACGTGCCGGCCGATCTGATCGAGTCGGTGCTCATCGGCAGCGGCAAGCCGGCGCTGATCGTGCCTTATGCCGGTGAGGTGAAAACCGTGGGGCAGAACATCCTCGTCGCCTGGAGCCCGAGCCGCGAGTCGGCACGCGCGCTTAACGCCGCGCTGCCCCTGCTGCAAAAAGCGCAGCAGGTGCACGTGGTGACCTGGAGCGACGAGACCAGCGCACCGCAGGCCGCCAGCGAGCGGCGCCAGATCGAACAACACCTCGCGGCCCATGGGGTGCGGGCCACGCTGCACTGGTATGGCGACAGCCCGGGCAACGCCGGTGACCGGCTGCTCTCCCTCACCACCGACCTGGGCAACGACCTGCTGGTGATGGGCTGCTACGGCCACAGCCGGGCTCGCGAGTTGGTGCTGGGTGGTGCCACACGCACGGTGCTCAAGTCGATGACGCTGCCGGTGCTGATGGCGCACTGACGGCCCGGCTTCGCCACATGCGCGCTCTCCTCGTCCACCTGGACGCTTCGCCCGCTTGTGCTGTGCGCCTGCACCTCGCGCGCCAACTGGCTGAGCAGCACCACGCGAGCGTGACCGCCATGTTTGCCGTGGTGCCCGGCAGCAGCGGCCTGCCCACCTCGTTTTCGGCAGCCGCGATCGCCCAGGCCGTGCAAACCATCGACATCGACGGTCGCCACCGCGCACGTGCCGCCCTGGAAAAAACCATCTCCATGGGTGGGCCACCGGTGGCCTGGGCCGAGTCGGCGGCAGAAGCCCCGGCGCGAGCACTCGCCCGCCACGGACTCTTCGCCGACCTGCTGGTGCTGGGCAAACGCGACCCCTCCGGCCCGCATGCCGATCAACTGCCGGCCGACTTTGCCGAATCGGTGGTGATCGAAAGCGGCAAAGCGGCCCTGGTGGTGCCCGACGATGCCCGGGCCGACCCCATCGGCCGCGTCATCGTGATCGCCTGGAAGCCCTCGCGCGAATCGGCGCGTGCCGTCACCGCTGCCCTGCCGCTCCTGCGCCGGGCCCAAGCCGTTCATGTGCTGATGTGGCAAGACAAAAGCGACACCGCCACGCCCGGGCAGCATCTGGGTTGGCTGAGCAGCTTCTTGCACACGCACGGCGTGTCGGCCCGCACCCATGCGCTGGGCAACGCCCCGTCGCGCATCGGTGAGGCCATGCTGGCGCAAACGCAGCAGCTCGGCGGCGACCTGCTGGTGATGGGTTGCTACGGCCACAGCCGCGCGCGCGAGCTGGTGCTGGGCGGCGCCTCGCGCTCGGTGCTCAACAGCATGCGGTTGCCGGTGCTGATGGCGCACTGAGCACACCTTTCTCGCCGCGGCCTGCTCGCAGAAAGCGTGATCACGCCAAGCTCAACCGCATGTTCAGCATGTCGCCCTGTGCGTTGGCCTTGACCTCGAAGCCGACCGAACGCGCCAGGTGCGCCATGCCCGTGTTCTCTCGCAGGCATTCGCCCACCAGTTCACGCGTGCCGCGCTCACGCAGGTAACGCAGCATCTTGTCCATCAACAGACGGGCCAGGCCGTGGTGCTGGCTCGTGGAGGCCACCTGGATGGCGAACTCGGCGCGCAGGTTGTCGGGGTCGCACACGGCGCGCACCTCGCCGAGCATGCCGTCGCTCTCGTCGGCAGGCAGCGCAATGAAGGTCATCTCGCGGTCGTAGTCGATCTGGCTGTAGCGTGCCAGCTCGGTCTGCGGCACTTCGCGGCGTGTGAGGAAGAAGCGCAGCCTCATGTCGGCCGGCGTGGCGTGGGCATAAAACGATTGCAGGCGCGGGCCGTCTTCGGGACGGATCGGGCGCAGGCAGACGGCCTGGCCATCGAGCAGCGTCTCTTCTTCCAGCTGCGCCGGGTAGGGGCGGATGGCCAGGCGGGCATCTGCCGCGCCTTTGGGGGCTGCACGCACCTTCACACGCGCATCGAGCGCCATCACGCCTTGGTCATCGGCGAGCAAGGGGTTGATGTCGAGCTCGACAAGCTCGGCCAGGTCGCAGGCCATGTGCGAGACCTGCAACAAGGTGGTGTTGCGCGCGCGCATGTCGACTGCCGCGCGGTCGCGGTAACCCGCCAGCAAGCCGGCCACGCGGGTGCGCGACACCAGGTCGGCGGCCAGCGC
>JACMKJ010000265.1 GCA_014380155.1 Rhizobacter sp.
CCATCGGCGGCGAGCCTGGCGCGGCGGCGGCACCACCGGGCGGTGCGTCGTCGCCCGCCTCGGCCCGTGTTCTCCCCGACAAGGAGTTCGACCTGCCTTCGCTGCGGGCCATGAATGCCAATGTGCTGATGGCCTTCGACCGTGTCGAACTTGGCAGCCTGTTTGCCTTGCCCTTGCAGCCTTTGAAGACGCATCTCACGCTGCAAGACGGCAAGCTGCGCCTCGACAAGCTCGTGGCGCGCACGGCCGATGGCAACGTGGCCGGCGACGTCTCGCTCGACGGCACCGGCAAGATCGCGCTGTGGGAGGCCGACCTGCGCTGGTCGGGCGTCAAACTCGAAGAGTGGCTGAAGCAGCCGCGCGCCAGTGGCCCGCCCTATGTGCTGGGCAGCCTGGTGGGCCGAGCCTCGCTCAAGGGCCAGGGGCGCTCGACCGCGCAGATCCTGGGCAGCCTCGACGGCGTGGTGACCACCTCGCTGCGCAATGGGCGCGTGTCGCACCTGGTGATCGAAGCAGCCGGCCTCGACATCGCACAGGCGCTGGGCGTGTTGATCAAGGGAGACACGCTGCTGCCCGTGAGTTGCGCACTGGCCGACATGCAGGCCACGAAAGGCGTGCTGCGCCCTCGCGCGTTGGTGGTCGACACCGGTGACTCCACCCTCTGGGCCGACGGCAGCGTGTCGCTGAAAGACGAAACGCTGGACTTGCGGGTGGTGGTTACCCCCAAAGATTTCAGCCCCTTGACCTTGCGCACGCCGCTCTTCGTCAAAGGGCCGTTCAAAGACCCGCGCATCTCTGTGGAGAAAGGCCCCCTCGCACGCAAGCTGGGCGGCGCGGTGCTGTTGGCGCTGATCAACCCGCTGGCCGCCCTGGTGCCGCTGCTGGACCGAGGTGGTGGCGAGGCCGGCGCCGACAACTGCGCCCAACTGCTGGAGCGTGCCCGGCAGGCCGCACGCGACAAGGCCCAGGCACCGCCCGGTGGCAAACCCTGACTTGGTTGACGATGTAATTTGGTTACTCAATAATCAAGACCCAAGTTACAGCCGATGCCCACCCGGCGTCACCGCATGAAACCAGCCCTGATCGAAGTCACCCAGCGCATTCGCGAGCGCAGCACCGGCTTGCGCAGTGCCTACCTGCAGCGTGTGGATCAGCTGGCGTCTCGCCCGCGTGGCTCCGACCGCATGGGTTGCGCCAACGTGGCCCACGCGTTCGCGGCCATGCCGCCCAGCGACAAGCTGCGCATCGTGGCCGAGCGTGCGCCGCACATCGGTGTGGTCACGGCCTACAACGACATGCTGTCGGCGCACCAGCCGTACGAAGGTTTCCCGGCCGTGATCCGCGACGAAGCGCACCGCCTGGGCGCCACCGTGCAAGTGGCCGGTGGTGTGCCCGCCATGTGCGACGGCGTCACCCAGGGCATGCCCGGCATGGCAGCATCACCTGCTCCGCCGCCTCCAGGGACGCGCGCTTTCGCACGAAAATCGGATACTCCTTGCCCGTGTCGTAGCGCAC
>JACMKJ010000266.1 GCA_014380155.1 Rhizobacter sp.
CCCGCAATGGCCGCGGCAAGCGGGCCGGCAATGATCAGCCCCAGGCCGGGACTGGCAATGCTCGTCCCCACGGCCGCCACGGCCGCCGCAATGGCGCCCAGCGTGCCGCCGATCGCGCCGCCGACGCCAGCACCTTCAGCTGCCTTGTTGCCGAGTTCGGTTTCGGTCCCGGCTGCAGCGAAATGGCGCTCCTTGGTGTCGTCAGACATCACGAGGTTGACGTCTTTCGACGAATAGCCGCGTTCCGACAAGGCGTTGTAGCCACGTTCCGCGCTTTCGCGGTCAGGGAACAGCCCGGTCATCAAAGGTGTTTCATTCATGTGAATCTCCTGCTTATGGAAAATGGCCACGGCGATGCCGGGGCCTGTGCTGCTCGTGCGAAATTGACGAGTGAGATGACTGTCGACTCTTGCCCGCCTGCGCGCTGTCAGCGGGGGGCGCCCGCGCGGCGTCGCAAAGGGGCTGAATCGGCGTCAGGCTGCTCCTACACACCGACATGCAGCTGTTTGGCGCGCATTAGTGCTTCATATCTGCGGGTTCGCTCGGCCGCATGGGTGCCAGACTGGCTCACCTCCGCTCTCGATGCCGCCATGACAGCCAAACCGCAGTTGTTCCGTCTTTACAGCGTCGGGCTCGCCTGCACTTTGGTGGGGGCCTGGCTCACCGAGGTGTCGGGGTCCTTGCTGCCGCTGGCCCTGTGCGCCTCGGTCACGCTCATGTGCACGTTTCAGGTGGTCAAGTCGCTGCGCGCCAAGCGCGCACCGCACACGGGTTCACGCTAGGTTTTGAGCCTCACACCCGAAACTGCTTGGCCGCAAAGGCCCAGGCCATGCGTGAGGCATCGGGGCCCTGTGCGTCGCTGAAGGGCTGCTTGGCCGCGCCACCACTCCAGGCGTGCCCCAGGCGATCCACTTCAACCAGCGTGGCCACGGTGCGGCGCAGGTGCTTGAAGTCCGTCACTGTCATCGGGTAACGCTGTCCCCGCTGCAGGCTGCGGCCGGTATGGGCGTGTGCCCCGGCCGCATGGGCCCAGTGTTGAGCGGCTGCCGGGCCATTGCTGGCCACCACCACCACGTCGGCACGGCCCTGTATCACCATCAGGGGAGGCAAAAAATCGGCCTTCATCGTCACGGCGACCGGGGGCCGTCGGCGGCTGCGGTGCCCGTGCATGGCGCCGATCGCCGACAAGCCCGAGTGCGCCGAGCCAGGCGCAATGCCCGAGTGCATCACCACCGCCTTGAAGCGCGTCGGGTAGCGCGTGGCCAGCATCGCCGCCATGCTCGCCCCTGACGACAGCCCGGCCACCGCCACCCGTGATCGGTCTGCCGGGTAGAGCAGGCACACCTGGTCGACCGCCTGCATGATCAGCGCCGCTTCGCCGTAAGCGCGCCCGGAGTCGGTGTCGAACCAGTTCCAGCAGCCGTGCAGGTTGGAGATGCGGTCCTGCTCGGGGTAAAGCACCAGAAAACGCTCACGGGCGGCCACGCCGTTCATGCGGGTGCTGTGGGCAAAACTCTTGGCGTCTTGACCACACCCATGCAGCATCACGAGCAGCGGCAATCGTTCGCCCAAGGCGATGCCCGGCGGGCGAAACAGCTTGAAGCTGCGAGCGCCCGCCGGGCCCATGACCATGCCGTTGAGCCAGTCGCCCGCACCCGGCGGTGGTCGAGCTTGGGCCTTGGCCCGCGCCAACACCGGCCGCAGCGTCTGCGTGACCGAGCGGTTGCCCGCCCCCAGGGCGTGGCGCGTCATCGCATGAAAGCTGCGCTGCCAGGTCTTGGCCCAAGCCGCACCCGGCCTGCGTTTGCTCATGCGTTCAGTCGTGGCTCGGTGTGAATCAGCGGGTGCGCTTGCTTCGGGCCGTGCTCGCGTCGATCACGTTGCCGCCGGCCTCTTGTGCACGCCTCACCATCTCGGCCTGGCCTTGCGCCAGTGCGGCCATGCCGCTCTGGCTCAGCTCGGTCACGAACTCGGTGTAGTTCTTCAAGATGCCCTGGGTGAGCTGCGCGAACGCGTTCGACTGCGCGAGGCCAGAGGCAGATTTCTGGCCTTGTTGCAGCATGTTCTGGGCGGTGGCCATCGATTGCGCCATCACCTCGGGCGAGGTCGAAAACTGCGTCAGCAGCTCCATGTTGGCTTGGGTCAGCTTGAGCAGCGGCTGCATCGCCGACTGCATGGCTTGGTTGGCTTGTTCCATGAGATTTCCTTGGTGAAAAGTAGTGAGTCGGTTCAGGCGCGCTCGGCGAGGAGCTCGGCCTTGCGTGCGGCCATTGCTGCGCCCAACGCCTTCAGATCCAGCGAACTGTTCTTGGCCTTGGGAAACATCTCGCCCTGCTCTTCCTTGACGTGGTGCTTGACGAACTCCGACAAGACCTTGATCTTGGCGTCGAACATTTCGCCATCGGGCTCCACACCTTCGACCTGCGCGATCAACGCCTTCACGCTGTCGTGCTCGACCGTGGCCTCAGGCACCAGCTCCTTGTCCTTGAGTGCCTTCTTCACGGCGGGGTAGAAGATTTCTTCCTCCACCTGCGCATGCACCGTGAGCTCGGTGCAGATTTCGGCAACGAGGCGCTTTTTCTTCGCGACCGAGTCGGTTGCCTCGTACTCGGCAAACAGCTCGCTGACGTGCTTGTGGTCGGCGCGCAGCAAGGCAGTGGCTTCGATCGGGGCAGGGGTGGTTTTCTTGAGGATGGCCTGGGTGTTTGGCATGTTGGGCTCCAGTGGGGTCAGGGTGGAATCAGAAAAACAGGGCGATCAAAATAATGATCGGGATGGGGATACCGAGAAACAGCAGCAGCAATGAACGCATGGGCGTCTCCTTTGCGGGTCAGGGGATGGGTGGGCTTCAGTGGTCGCGCTGGCGACCGCCGAAGGTGGCTGCCCAGCTGGCGATGAACGCACCACTCAGCAAGGCGATGAACAACCAAAGCGAGGCATAGGCCGAGGCTTTGCGCGCCTTGTCGGCCGCCTCACGTGCGGTGGTTTCGTCAGTGCGCAGCGCAGCCTGCGCACGCGCATGGCTTTGGCTCACACGTTGCGTGGCTTCGGCCTCGCTCACGCCCGTGCGCTGGGCCACCAGCTGGCTGAGGTAACGCTGGTCTTCGGCTGGCAGTGCGCCGGTGCGCAAGGTGTTCATGAAGATGCCCGTCACTTCGGTGCGCGCGGCCTCTCGGTCAGCAGCAGTGGTAACGACCGTCGCATTGGCCGACGGTCGCAAGAGCGAATCGACCACGTAGGCAGTGGGGGCCATGTCGGCGCCGGCCTTGGCCACGCCGGCTCCCGCTTGCACACCCCCACCGACGATCGACGCGATGGTCGCGCTCAACAGCGCCGCGGTGGCCAGCGTGGCCATGGCCCAGGCCAGGAAACCGTGGGCGGTGTCGCGGAAATAGATCTCGTCGGTCTGTACATCCAGCCACTGCCCTCGCAGGCGCCCGGCCAAGTAGCCACCGAGCGCTGCGGCGAGCAACTGTGTACCGGTGACCCACAGGATTGTCGACACGGTGAAGCTCTGTGCACCGAGGCCCTCTTGCGCCCAGGGGGACACCGCCGACAGACCAAGGCCCGTGCCGAGGATCAGCAAGATGAGCGACAGCGCGGCCGCACCGGCAGCACCCGCGAGGATCGCGCCCCACGACACGCCACTGAGCGGCGAGCGCGCAGGCCGCTCGGCCATGCGTTCGGAGCGTTCGGAGCGGGGTTGGCGCAGGGCGTCGGCGCCGATGGAGGAAGTCAGAGCCATGGTGTGTTCTGGAGGAATTGCGGCGTGGCTCACATGGTGCTCAAGCAAAAACCTCCAGGCTGCGGGAACATTCACCACATTTGCGTAGGACAACTGCTTGAACGCACTCACAGCGCGTCGCGATCAAGGCACAGTACGAGCGCACCGCCAAAGTGGCTGGTCGGCCCGCATCACCGAACGCACATGTACCTGTGGTTGAAGACTCTGCTGATACGGCAGGAGACAAGCGAAACCGTCTCAGAGCGGCAGCACGCCATCAACCTGATCGCCGCCGTCGACGCAGGCGGCATCCCGTTGAACCCAGCGCGGGTCAACCACATCGCACGAGCCCTGGGCCTGGAGGTGTCTCGGCACGCGCCGGTCGAAGACACGATCGCGCGCATCCGGGCGGTGGTGGCTGAGTTTTCGACAGCGCGCGAGTGAAACCACAGGGGCCTCCAGTGGGTTGAGCCATCGGGCACACTCGCTGCATGAGATCTGCATTTCGCTCGTGCCTCGTGGCCTGTTGCCTCTTCATCGCCGGCTGCATGAGCAGTGGCGACTGCACCTCGCCCTACGCCAACTCACCGCAATTCAAGGGCTGCCTCTTCGCGAACCCACCCAACCCGCTGACGCCGCCCGGCGCGGGCACCTGGACCATCTGGTCGCGCTTCATCTTTGCCGACAAGGTTGGCACGGTGCCGGTCGACGCCGTCCCCGTGCGGCCGCTGACGACGGCCCAGCTGCTGGCGCTGGACGCGCAGGCCAACCACGTGGTGCGGCTCGGCCACTCATCGCACCTCTTGAAGCTGCAAGGCAAGTTCTGGCTCATCGACCCGGTGTTCGGCGAACGCGTGTCGCCATTCAGCTTTGTCGGGCCCAAGCGTTTTCACGAGCCACCGCTGACGCTGCCACAGCTGCCGCCGATCGAGGGGCTGGTCCTGTCCCACGACCACTACGACCACCTCGACGTGCCAACCATCGAATACCTGGCGCAGCGGGTGCAGCGCTACTTCGTGCCGCTGGGCGTGAAGGCCCGGTTGATCGAAATGGGCGTGCCCGCCGAGCGAGTGCAAGAGTTCGACTGGTGGCAGGCCGGCACACACGCCGGCGTGCAACTCACTGCTACGCCAGCGCAGCATTTCTCGGGCCGCACGCTGACCGACCGCAACCGCACGCTGTGGGCTTCGTGGGTGATCCAGAGTGGCGGGCAACGCATCTTCTACAGCGGCGACTCGGGCTACTTCGACGGCTTCAAGCAGATCGGCGAGCGCTTTGGCGGTTTCGACCTCGCGCTGATGGAAAACGGCGCCTACGACCCCTACTGGCCTGCCGTGCACATGACCCCCGAAGAGAGCGTCAAAGCCTTCCAGGATCTGCGCGGCAAGGTGCTGTATTCAGTGCACAACAGCACCTTCGACCTCGCCTTCCACACCTGGCAAGACCCGCTGGAGCGGCTGGCCAACCTGGCGGCGGCCAACGGCATCGAGCTGGCGACACCCGAGATCGGCGAGGTGCTGACCGTGGGGCAACCGCGCAGCAACAAACGCTGGTGGCAGGGTTTGAAGTGAGCTTCAAGCCGCCTGCTGCATCTTGGAAAGCAGCTTCTCTTGTCGCCTCTTTGTCGCCTTTCGCTCGTCGTGGGGATACGGCCTGCGCATTGCCGAACACGGCAATCCGCATAAAGTCGCACAGCGTCGCTGCCCCAAGCGTCGAGCTCGATTTCTCCGAGACGAACATGACAGACTGGTTGGCCATTGTTCTCCATCATCACGACATGACCGCTCGTCGCGTGGTCGCGGAGGCTTAGTCCTTGGATTGGCTCAACGCCCTTCAGTGGCCGGCAATGGCCGTCACCTTGCTCGGCGCATGGCTGGTTGCATCAAAGAGCGAAGCGCGCAGGGCGTGGGGGTTCTGGGTTTATCTCGCAAGCAACGTTCTGTGGATCGGTTGGGGTTGGTACACCGGAGGTTGGGCCCTGGTAGCCCTGCAGTTCGGGCTTGTGGCGATGAACGTTCGAGGGGCTCTGAAGAACGACACCTGAACTTCCAACAGTTCCCATCGGCTACAACTTCAGCATGGCGAACGCTTCCCTGGCACGCTGCTTGGCGGATTCGTTTCGCAGCAACGCCCGCACCACGTTTTGGTGCGATCGACTCACACGGTGCTGAACCCGCTCATCCAGTCGGGACAAGGACTCGCAACAGCCGGGCTCGCCTGTTGTCGCCACCTCCAAGTAAGTTTTCAACACCTCATCTCCACCCTCGTGCCGGGCCAGCAGCTCACTGAGCCGCCGCCCCACCGCCTCACCAGAGGGCTCGTCGAGGAGTCGAGCCAGGGCGGGGCTGGCGATGGCGCAGGTCAAATCGACGATCTTGTTGTTGGCTCCGAAGACAGGAAGCAGTTCCATCCGACCGGGCACACAAAGCTCCAGGGTCATCCAATAGTCGAGCCGGGCGCGCGCAGAGGTCTCGGGGTTGAACGGAATGACGAGTCTTTGCGACATCGCATTCATCTCCATCAGAAAACCGCCACCACCGTCGTGGGAAGCATCCTCGGGATTCGTCCGAATGTTGTTCATGGTCTGACGATGGGGTTTGACTGCAAGAGACACTAATGCTCCCGAACCGGGTCGTCTGTGCGCTTGCGTACGTTGGCCGCGTCGGCTGCGGCCGGTGAACAAGCGCAGAACTCGAGTCAGCTGGCACTTGTCAGAGTGCGCCTGCATCAGAAAGGGCGTTTGGTCTCTCGCTAGAGGCCTGCAGCCACGGCGTCAGGGTGGACGCGGCTCATGGCCTCAATGCCGCCGCCGCATCCCCGTCCTCGCCTGCGCCAGCGGCCGCTTGCCTTTCAACTGACGTTCGATCCCGTCGTTGAGCAGGCTGCGCAGCTCGATCACGGTTTCGACATGGCCATAAACGCCGGGGAATCGCAGGTCGAGCCACAACCACAGCGTGCATGAGCGCAGCGCCTGCTCCATGCGGTCGAGACGGCTGTGGCTGTCGACCGCGTCCAGGAACCAGGGCTTGCCGGCCTTGCCGGTGAGCGCGTGGCTGCTGCTCCAGTCGAGGTACTCCTGCACCTGCGACTCAGTGCGGGTGTCGACCGGCGCCTGTGCATAGATGAAGCGCTCTTTCAGCGTCAGCTTGGCGGCGCTCTTGTCGAGCTGCTCGGCAAGCGTCAGCATCTGCTCCAGCTCGGCCACGGCGAAGTGGGCGTCGTCGAGTTTCAACTGCTCCATGAACACACCCAAGACCTCCCGGAGCCTGGTCATGTGCATGCGCGACGAGATGGTGTCGACGTGCCAACCGTTGGGTGCCACCGGGGCCTTGAAGTCGCGCGGAGCGCGCGGTGTCTTGGGCAGCAGCTCTTTCAGCATCTTGGCGGCCGAGGGCTCGGCTTCTTTGAGCACACCCACGAAACCTTCGTCGTGCATGCCGAAGCGCCCTGCCCGGCCGGCGATCTGGTGCACTTCAGACTCGTTCAGCGTGCGGTCGTCTTGCCCGTCGAACTTGGCCATGGTGCTGAACAGCACCCGCTGGATGGGCAGGTTGAGGCCCATGCCGATGGCGTCTGTCGCCACCAGCACATGCGACTCGCCGGTGGCGAAACGCTCGGCCTCGCGGCGGCGCACTTCGGGCGGCAGCGCGCCGTAGATCACCGACACCGGGTGGCCGTTGGCGGCAATCTGGTCACGCAGCATCAGCACATCGCGGCGGCTGAAGGCCACCACCGCGTCGCCCAGCTTCAACGCACTGATGGGCACCGGGTGTGCCAGCAACTGCACGTGCTGCTTGCGCTCGAAGTGCCGCACCTCGCAGCGCTCACCGCACAGGCCGAGCAGGTTTTCGATGGCCGGCACGGCATAGGCCGAGCAGATGATGATGACCTCGTTGGCGGGCACGGCCACGATGGCCTGCGTCCAGGCCCAGCCTCGGTAGGGGTCGAAGATCATCTGCGCTTCGTCGATCACCGCCACGTCGATCGGCTTGTTGGTGGCGACCATCTCGATGGTGCTCGAGACCACGCGCGCGTTGTCGGCCGGCACGTTCTCTTCACCCGTCAGCAGCGAGCAGGCCACACCCCGGCCGACCAGGCGGTCGCGGCCCTCGAGCGCCAGCAGGCGCAGCGGGGCCAGGTAGGCGCCGTCGTGTGCTTGCGCCAGGCGCTCGAAAGCGGCGTGGGTCTTGCCGCTGTTGGGCGGGCCGACGTAGAGCGTCACCGTGCGCTGCAGGTTGCGCGCTTTCTGGAAGGTGTCGGGATAGCCTTGAAACGCCAACTCGCTGTTCAGGCCCTCCAGCGTTTCGAGCTCGGTGACACGGTGCTCCCAGCGGTCTTGTGTGCGGGTGCAGGTGGCCTTGAGTTCGTTGAAGTCGGCAGCTGTTTGCGGGGTGGCGCACTCCGACTGCAGGCGCGGCAGCAGCGAGTCGATGTGCCTGGGCTTGTGCGCGCGGCTGCGTGCGACCAGGGCATCCAGATGGGCCAGCAACTCGGCGGCGTGGGGGTATTGGGGTGGCGAGCCCAACGCGGCCAGCAAGGCCGCCTTGTCGCCGCTGCGATAAAACGCCCACACCGGCTCCGCATCAACAGGCACACGGAACAGCACCGGCACACGCCAGCCCGCCTCGGCCAGCTGCAAGCTGTGGCTGATCAGGCGCGACCACTGGCCGGCGTCGCGCGACACGCCCAGCGCTTCGAGCGCGGCGGTGCGCTCCAGCATCAGCGGGCGCACGTCGGGGCCGGTGCCCACGGCCTCGAGGTGCGCGATGGCGCTGTCGATCAGGTCGGGGGCGATCCAGCGGCTGGGGCGGGCGCCGGCCACCGCTTTTTGCAGCAGCACGAGGCCGAGCTTGTCGAGGTGTTCTTCAAAGCCCGCTGTGCGCTCGGCGATGTAGTCGCCGGGCTTGACCACCTGCGGCAGCACGTAGGCCGCCTGCCTCACACGCGCGAACTGCTCTTTGTTGATGTGGGCCGGCACGCGCTTGGCATGGCGCGGGTTGGGCAGGTTCAGGGTCTCGGGGAGGCTGGAGGCGGTGGTCTGGGTCACGCTCGGGGTCGATTTCGGGGGCATGGAGGACTCTAACCGCTGCAGGGGGCGGCCCCTATGAGCGTGGCTGGAAGCTGGTGCTGAGTTTGCGGTCGTCTTTTTCGCCGGCTCCCGACGCGGTGGTGCGGGTTTCGTGCCGCAGCATCACCAGCCGGTCGCCGACCACGCCATAGGTGCGGTCTTCGTCGGCCGACGATTCGAAGCTGACCACCACGAACGCCCGCCCCGACACCTTTTGTCGCATGCGGCTGGCCAGCGGCGTGCCGTCGGCGGCGATCCAGACATCGAAGCCGGCCTCGAAGCTGCGCACGTACTTGCGTTGGCGTTCGGGCAGCTTCTCCAGCTGCATCTCGAAGCTCAGCAGGCGCGCGGGTTTGCCGTTCCAGTCTTCGGCCTTTTCTGCCTTGAAGCGCGCGCTGTCGATGCTGCGGGCCAGCGTGGCGGCCGGGGCGACGACTCGCTTGAGGTCGTTGAGCTGCAGCTCGTTCACGGCGTTGAGCGTGGGCGTCTTGGCTTTGGGGTCTTCGGCACTGGCACGCTGTTCGGTTTCGATGCGCGCCAGCAGCTCCCGGCCAAACAGCACCTGCAGGCCACGCGGGCCGTCTTCGAGCGTGAGGCTGAGCTGTGTCTGCGTGTCTTCGGCCTCGGCGCCGTCACCCTGGCGGCGGCGCAGCGAGATGTCGAGCTGGCCCTTCACGGGCGCGCTGCCTTGCAGACGGTTGAGCGCCGCCTTGAGGTCGGCCAGGCCATCGGCGTGGGCGGGTGGGCTGCACAAAACGGCCAGCGCGGTGGCGGCAGCCAGCAGCGGCAGGCGAAGAGTGGCAATCAAGGGCATGGGCTGGGAGTGGCTGACGCAGAACCGGGCACTCTACCCGCAGCCGATAATCACGCATGAGCACTCAGTCTTCTTTCAGCACCCTCCCCCTGCCCCCGGCCACGCTGGCCAACCTCGAGCAGCTTGGCTACACCGGCATGACGCCGATCCAGGCCGCGGCCCTGCCCCTTGCGCTGGCCGGCCACGATCTGATCGCCCAGGCCAAGACCGGCAGCGGCAAGACCGCCGCATTTGCACTCGCCCTGCTGGCCAACCTCAACGTGCGGCGCTTTGCGGTGCAGGCGATGGTGTTGTGCCCAACCCGCGAGCTGGCCGACCAGGTGACGCTCGAAGTGCGCCGCCTGGCGCGTGCCGAAGACCACATCAAGGTGCTCACGCTCTGCGGCGGCGCGGTGATGCGCACGCAGACAGCGAGCCTGGAGCATGGCGCCCACATCGTGGTGGGCACGCCGGGCCGCATCATGGACCACCTGGAGCGCGGCAGCCTGAAGCTCGACGCGCTCAACACCCTGGTACTCGACGAAGCCGACCGCATGCTCGACATGGGATTCTTCGACGACATCGCCACCGTGGCCAAACAGTGCCCCAAGCAGCGCCAGACGCTGCTCTTTTCAGCCACCTACCCCGAAGGCATCACCAAGCTGAGCGCCGCCTTCATGCGCGAGCCGAAAGAGGTGAAGCTGATGCAGCAGCATGCAGCCACCAAGATCCGCCAGCGCTTCTACGAGGTGAAAGAGAGCGAACGGCTGCATGCGGTGTCGCTGCTGCTCAACCACCACCGGCCGGTGAGCACGCTCGCGTTTTGCAACACCAAGCAGCAGTGCCGCGACCTGGTGCAGGTGCTGCGCGGCCAAGGTTTTGCGGCGCTCGAATTGCATGGCGACCTTGACCAGCGCGAGCGTGACCAGGTGATGGTGCGTTTTGCCAACCGCAGCTGCAGCGTGCTGGTGGCGACCGACATCGCCGCGCGCGGGCTCGACATTGCCGGGCTGGAGGCCGTGATCAACGTCGACATCGCCGCCGACGTCGACACCCACACCCACCGCATCGGCCGCACCGGCCGCGTCGACGAAGCCGGCTGGGCCTTTACGCTGGCCAGCCTGGACGAGATGGGTCGCGTCGGCCAGATCGAGAAAGCGCTGCATTTCACCAGCCAGTGGCAGCCCTTGTCGGCCTTGGTGGCGGCCAGCGATCAGCCGCTGCAGCCGCCGATGAGCACCTTGCAGATCCTGGGCGGCCGCAAGGAAAAGATCCGC
>JACMKJ010000267.1 GCA_014380155.1 Rhizobacter sp.
GACAACTACTCGCGCGCCGAGGACTACCACCAGCACTACTTCGCCCAGCACCCCGGCCAGGGTTACTGCGCCTTTGTCGTGGCGCCCAAGGTCGAAAAATTCCGCAAGACCTTTGCCAACCGCGTGCGCGCCGACTGAGCCGAACCGTGCCTGATTTGGCAGCTTTGCGCGCTGGCGCAGGCGGGGCGGGGTATACGCCCGGGCGTGCCGCTCAGCGGGGCCGATAGACTGCGCTCACTATTTGTTACGGACGGCGGCCCACACCTGGGCGGCCGAGCCGGTCAACCGCATAGGCAGCATGGATCAACTGTGGTTGTCAGCGCCTGGCCTCGCGTTGCGGCTGTGGCCTGGGGGTGCCCCGGGCTGGCAACTCAATCCAGCCGGCGCCGCGTGGTCGGCCCCACGCAATTTCGCCGCGTCAGACTGGGACGCGTTGGCTGCCGGCCTGCGCGATGCCCTGGCCACAGGTGCCGCCAGCGGGCGCGCCAGCCTTGGCCTGCCTACCATGGAGCTTGGCTGGACGGCGGTTCCCTTGCCTGAAGGCTGGCTGATCTGGCTTGAAGCCGATACCGAAACCGCGCAACCCGGGTGCCCCGAAGCCCGTCTGGCCCTGGTGCAAGAGTTTGGCCGCATCGCCGTGTGGGAGTACGAGTTCGCCTCCGGCAGCCACCACTGGGATGGGCACATGTACCGCCTGATGGGTTTCGACCCCGCCGAAGGCGAACCGTCTTCCGAGCTGGCCCTGCAGCACGTGCACCCCGAAGACCGCACCACCTTGCTGGCTGACTACTCTCGTTTTGCGCAAGCCCCCGGCCGCTACGAAACCCGCTACCGCCTGATGATGCCCAGCGGCCAGGTCAAGCACATCTATGCATGGTGCGAGGTCAAGTCCGGTGCAGACGGCCGGCCCGAGCGCATGACGGGTGTGCTGATCGACGACACCGAAAGCGCCAACCGCCTGCGCGCCAGCGAGGCCTCGGCGGCGCAGTGGGTGCGGGGGGTGGACATGGCCGCCGTGGCGCTGTGGCGGCTCGACCTCATCAAGCAGCGCGGCAGTTTCAGCGACTGGGGCTACCGCATGCTGGGTCTCGATCTGGGCAGCGACCTCACGGTCGCCGAGCTGCGCGAACTGATCCACCCCGACGACCGCGAGGCCGTGCTTCGAGCGGCCGAAGAGGCCATGGCCTCCGACCGCGTGATCGACGTGGAAGCACGCTACCGCCACGCCAACGGCAGCTACCGCAACCTCTACTCGCGCCGCGTGGCCGAGCGCGACGAGCAAGGCCAGGTGATCGCGCTGTCGGGCGTGACGATCGACATGACCGATGTGAGTGACGAACGTGAGCGCGCCCAGGCTTTTGCGCAGCGCATCGACCGTGTGACCAACGCCGCGGGCGTGGGCATCTGGAGCGTCGACACCGAGACGCGCGCGATCGAATGGAACGAACAGATGTACCGGCTCTACGGTTTGTCGCGCGACCAGCCGCCACCGAACAACGACGTCTGGCTCAACCAACTGGTGCACCCCCAAGACCGCGAGATCGCACGCAACCACCGCCCCATCGTCGGCACCGGCCCGCAAGGCCTGCATGCCGAGTTTCGAATCGTGCGGCCGAATGGCGCCGTGCGCTGGGTGGCCTCGTGGTCACGGCGCGAGGTGCTGGGCGGTCGCGACCTGGCCTTCGGCGTCAACCTCGACATCACCAACCTGCAGCGCGCCCAGACCGAGCTGCGCCAGACGCAGGAGCGCGCGCGCCTGGCGACCGAATCAGCCGGCATCGGCACCTGGGAGCGCGACCTGCGCAGCGGCCGCGCCAAGTGGGACGCGCAGATGTACCGCCTGCGCGGCCTGCCCGTCGGCCCCGAGACACCGCCCGACGACATGCGCTACACCGCCTACCACCCCGACGACCTGGAGCGAATCAATCGCAACAAGGCCCGCGCCGGCCTGGAGGGCGACACCTACGAAAACGAGTTCCGCGTGATCCTGCCCGACGCGTCCATCCGCTGGCTGGCCACACGCGGCCTCGTCAAGCGTGATGCGCATGGCGACCCCGAGCGCATGCTGGGCGTCACCTGGGACATCACCGAGCGCCGCAGCGCCGAGCAGGCCATGCGCGACAAGGCCGCCGCCGAGCAGTCGAGCCAGGCCAAGAGCCAGTTTCTTGCGCGCATGAGCCACGAACTGCGCACGCCGCTCAACGCGGTGCTGGGCTTTGCGCAGCTGCTGGGCAATGACCCGGTCGATGCGCCGAGCGCGTCGCAGCGCCAGCGCGTCGACCGCATCCACTCCGCCGGCCTGCACCTGCTGGCGCTGATCGACGACGTGCTCGATCTCGCCACCATCGAGTCAGACGCCTTGCCGCTGGCCAACGAGGCGGTGTCGTTGCAAGCATCGCTCGACGACGTGTTGCAGTGGACGCAGCTGCAGGCCACGCAGGCCGGCGTGCGCATGCACGCACAGCCGATGCCGGGTTGGGTGCGCGCCGACCCCCGCCGGGTGCGGCAGATCCTGTCCAACCTCTTGAGCAACGCCATCAAGTACAACCGCCCCCAGGGCGAGGTGTGGGTGTCGGCGCAGCAGGGGGTGCACCAGGGGCAGCCCGCCTGGACGCTGTGCGTGCGCGACAGCGGCCGTGGCCTGGCGCCCGAGCAGCAGGCGCAGCTGTTCCAGCCCTTCAACCGCCTGGGCGCCGAACGTGGCGTGATCCAGGGCACCGGCATCGGCCTGGCGATCGTGCACCACCTGGTGCGCCTGATGGGCGGCGAGGTGGCGGTCAGCAGCGAGCCGGGCAAGGGCAGCGAGTTCCGCGTGACGCTGCCCGCCGAGGTGGCGCCGCAGGCCTCGGACCACGCGCCGCTCAGCGGCTTTCACCCCGAGCTCTACGAGCCAAAGACCGCCGAACGCCTCAGCGTGCTCTACATCGAAGACAACCCGGTCAACGTGTTGTTGGTGCAGGAGCTGATGGCGATGCGCCGCGACGTGCGGCTCTCGGTTGCCGTCGATGGCCTGTCGGGCGTGGCGATGGCTTGCGAGACCCTGCCGCATGTGGTGCTGGTCGACATGCAGCTGCCCGACATCGATGGCTTCGAGGTGCTGCGCCGCCTGCGCGCCGAGCCCAGCCTGGCGCGCAGCAGTTTCGTGGCCTTGTCGGCCAACGCCATGCCTGAAGACGTGAACCGCGCCTTGCAGGCGGGCTTTGACGACTACTGGACCAAGCCGATCGACTTCCACGCCTTCTTGCGCGCGCTGACGGCCCTGGTGCAGGCCCACACCGCGCCTTGAACGTTCAGGGCGCCAGCCGCTCGCGCACCCAGGCCTCGGCCTCGCGGCGATAACGCAGCCGGTCATGCAGCCGAGACTTGCGCCCCTGCCAGAACTCCCACACCTCGGGCACCAGGCGGTAGCCGCCCCAGTGCGGCGGGCGGGGCGGCGAGAGGGCATACCGCGCGGCGGTCTTGGCGGCGTTGGCCACCAGCACCGCGCGTGAGCTGATCACCTGGCTTTGTGGCGAAGCCCACGCGCCGATGCGGTTGTCGAGCGGGCGTGAGGCGAAGTAGGTGTCGGATTCTTCTGCACTGGTCTTCTCGACCCGGCCTTCGATGCGCACCACGCGCTCGAGCTCGACCCAGTGGAACTGCAGCGCCGCGAACGGCTGGCCGGCGAGCTCGCGCCCCTTGCGGCTGTCGTAGTTGGTGTACCAGGTGATGCCGCGTGCATCAAACCCCTTGATCAGCACGATGCGGGTCGACGGGCGGCCGCTTTCGCCCACCGTGGCCAGCGTCATCGCATTGGGCTCGGGCACTTGCGCGTCGAGCGCCTGCTGCAGCCACAGGCCGAACTGTTCGAGTGGGTCGCTGCGCGAGGCCGACTCGTCCAGCTCGGCACGTTCGTAGCTCTTGCGCAGGTCGGCGATGTTTTGGGTCATGGTGAGGGCAGTATAGAAAGGCAGGCCACGACGCTGTGTCATGCAAAGCGGTGTATACCAACGGCTTCATTTTTTGGGAGCCCCGCATGACCTCGTTGAACGTCAACGGCAAAACCGTCGAGGTGGACGCCGACCCTTCCACCCCCGTGTTGTGGGCCTTGCGGGACACGCTGCAGCTCACCGGCACCAAGTTTGGGTGTGGCGCGGCGCTGTGCGGCGCCTGCACGGTGCATGTGGACGGCCAGCCCGTGCGCAGCTGCGTGACGCCCATCTCGTCGATCGGCAAACAGAAGATCACCACCATCGAGGCGGTGGCCTCCGACCGTGTGGGCAAGGCCGTTCAAGCCGCCTGGGTCAAGCACGACGTGGCGCAATGCGGCTACTGCCAGAGCGGCCAGATCATGAGCGCGACCGCCTTGTTGCGCAGCAAACGCCGCCCGACCGATGCCGACATCGATACCGCGATGGCCGGCAACATCTGCCGCTGCGGCACCTATGCCCGCATTCGTGCGGCGATCAAGGACGCAGCGGCGTCGCTGGCCTGAGGAGCGCAACATGAACTACCAACAACTGATGACTCGCGCCGGCCACGCTCACGCCACGGCCGACACCGGATTGGGCCGCCGAGGGTTCTTGAAGCTGAGTGCAGGCGCCGGCTTTGCGCTCGGCCTGTTCACCCAGGTCGATGACGCCACCGCGCAAGCCGACGCCAACGGCTTGAAGCCCAACCAGCTGCCCGCGGCTTTCGTCAACATCGACGCCAAGGGCATCGTCACCGTGATGGTCAACCGGCTCGACTTCGGCCAGGGCGTGATCACCGGCCTGCCCATGCTGGTGGCCGAGGAGATGGACGCCGACTGGAGCAAGGTGCGCGGCGAGCTGGCGCCCGCAGGCGACGCCTACAAAGACCCGGCCTTCGGCATCCAGATGACCGGCGGCTCGGGCACGATGCGCAACTCGTGGCTGCAATACCGCGAGCTGGGCGCCCGTGCGCGCGCCATGCTCGTCGGCGCAGCAGCGCAGCGTTTTGGCGTGGCACCCGAGGCCTGCAGCGTGGCCAATGGCGTGGTCACGGCGGGCAAGAAGCGCGCAACGTTTGGCGAGCTCGCGGCCGATGCGATGACGCAGCCGGTGCCCGAGAAAGTGGTGCTGAAAGACGCCAAAGACTTCAAGCGCATCGGCAAGCCCACCGGCCGGCTCGACGCGCAGGCCAAGTCGCGCGGGCAGCAGAGCTTTGGCATCGATGCGCGCGCCGAGGGCATGAAGACCGTGCTCATCGTGCACCCGCCGGTGTTCGGTGCGCAGGTGGCGAGCTTCGATGCGAGCAAGGCCAAAGCGATCAAGGGCGTGGCCGATGTGCTGCAGGTCAAGCTCGACCGGGGCGCCACCGGCCTCGCGGTGGTGGCCGACGGGTACTGGCCGGCCAAGATGGGCCGCGACGCGCTGCAGGTCAGCTGGAACACCGAGGGCGTCGAGAAGGTCGACAGCGACGCGCTGCTCGCCCGCTACAAGAAGCTGGCCACCGAGCCCGGCATCAAGGTGCGAGACGCCGACCTGAGCAAGATCGCCAGCGCGCCGAAGAAGATCAGCGCCATGTTCAGCTTCCCCTACCTCGCGCACGCGCCGATGGAGCCGCTGAATTGTTTGATCGACTTCGACGGCACGCGCTGCAAGCTCAGCGTGGGCTCGCAGTTCCAGACCATCGACCAGGCCACCGTGGCCGGGCACCTCGGGCTCAAGCCGCAAGACGTGCAACTGACCACGATGATGGCCGGCGGCGGCTTCGGCCGGCGTGCCGTGCCGACCTCCGACTACCTGGTCGAAGCCGCCCAGGTGGCCAAGGCATGGCGCGCCGCGGGCAAGTCGGGGCCGCTCAAGGTCGGGTGGAGCCGTGAAGACGACCTCCGCGGCGGCTACTACCGGCCGATGCATGTGCACCGCACCGAGATCGGCTTCGACGACAAGGGCAATGTGCTGGGCTGGGACCACACCATCGTCGGCCAGTCCATCCTGACCGGCACGCCTTTCGAGTCGTTCATGGTGAAGAACGGCGTCGATTCGGTGTCAACCGAAGGTGTGGTCGACACGCCCTACAACGTGCCGATGGCGCTGCAAGTGCATCACCCCAAGGTCAACGTGCCGGTCTTGTGGTGGCGCTCGGTGGGCCACACCCACACCGCCTTCGTGATGGAGA
>JACMKJ010000268.1 GCA_014380155.1 Rhizobacter sp.
CCCAGCCGCAGCCCGAGGTGCGTCAACCGCAACTGCGCGGGCGTGAAGAGCGTGAACGCTCGAACGATCGCGTAGAGCGTATAGAGCGTGGCGAGCGTGGAGAGCGCGGCGGCGAGCGCCGCTGATCAGCGCAGCAGCGGCTTCAGGCCCACCCACACATTGGCCAGCATGATCGGGTGGGCCTGTTCACGCGGGTGAATGCGGTCGGCCTGGAACAGGGCCTCGGCATTCGGCACGTCGGCCACGCCTTTCAGCAAGAAGGGCACGAGGGCCGTGTTCTCCGCCTTGGCCACACTCTGGAATAGCGCCGCAAAGTCGTCGCTGTACTGCCGCCCGTAGTTGGGCGGCACCTGCATTCCCAACACCAGCACCTTGGCACCCACCGCCTTCGCAGCGCGGGCCATGGCCTGCAGGTTGTCTCGCGTCATGTTGAGAGGCAGGCCGCGCAGGGCGTCGTTGCCACCCAGCTCCAGCACCACGAGCGTGGGTTTGTGCTGCTTGAGCAACGTGGGCAGCCGTGAGCGCCCGCCCGAGGTGGTGTCGCCGCTGATGCTTGCGTTGACGACGGTGGCAGGCAGCTTGTCGGCTGCCAGGCGCTGCTCGAGCAAGGTCACCCAGCCTTTGCCGCGCTCCAGGCCGTATTCGGCCGACAGGCTGTCGCCCACCACCAGGATCACCTGCGCGCCTGCGGCTTTGCTGGGCAAGCCGACGCTTGCGAGGGCAAGCACGGTACAGTGCCCCAGCAGTTTTCTGCGCGTCCACATCATCTCAAGTCGATCCATGTCTGAACCCATCATTGCGGTAGAGCGTGTCACCAAACAAGTGCAGGACTCCAGTGGCCTGCTAACGATTCTCCATGAGATCGACTTCACCTTGCCGGCCCAACAATCAGCGGCCATCGTGGGCGCCAGCGGCTCGGGCAAGAGCACCTTGTTGTCGATCATTGCGGGCTTGGACACGCCGACCACCGGAACAGTTCGCCTCGCTGGCACCGATTTGTTCGTGCTCGACGAAGACGCCCGCGCCGCGGTCCGCGCGGCCAAGGTCGGCTTCGTGTTCCAGAGTTTCCAGTTGCTGGGCAACCTGACGGCACTTGAGAACGTGATGCTGCCGCTGGAGCTGCAAGGCCGCAACGATGCACGCGCCCTGGCCACCGAGATGCTGCAACGTGTGGGCTTGGGCGAACGTTTGTCGCACTACCCCAAGGTGCTCTCAGGCGGCGAACAACAGCGTGTGGCACTCGCCCGCGCCTTCGTCGTGAAGCCGGCCGTGCTGCTGGCAGACGAGCCCACCGGCAGCCTCGACTTCGCCACCGGCGGTAAGGTGATGGAGCTGATGTTCGAGCTCAACCGCGAAGCCGGCCCGACGCTCGTGCTCGTGACCCACGACCGCGAGATCGCAGCGCGCTGCGACCGGCAACTGAAGATCGAAGCCGGTCGAGTTGATCTGAGCTGAAAACAAAAAAGGCGCCACGAACAGCGCCTTGTTCAACCCGCCCCAGGCCGCGAAGCAGGCCTAAATCAAGCCACGCCCGCGGAACCGGCTTTGCCGGGTCGCCAGGCGGCGCCCCTCGGGGGCAGGAGCGCCAGCGACTGGGGGCCAATTACTGGCTGAACTTGTAATCCGTCTTGGCTTTTGCCTTGATCTCGTCGCGAAACTTCGCCAAACGTTGCTGACCCAGGCGCTGCTGGATTTGCGGCTTCACTTCGTCCAGGCCCGGGAACTGCGCTTCGCGCGTGTCTTCGAGCTTGATGATGTGGTAACCGAACTGAGACTTGACCGGTGTGTCGGTCATGTCGCCCTTCTTCAGTGCCGACAAGGCCTTCGAGAACTCGGGCACATAGGAGTCGGCGGCAGCCCAGTCGAGGTCGCCACCTTTTTCGCCCGAACCCGGGTCCTTGGAGCTCTTCTTGGCCAGTTCGTCGAACTTGGCGCCGCCCTTGATCTGGGCGATCAGCGCCTTGGCTTCGTCTTCTTTCTCGACCAGGATGTGGCGCGCGCGGTACTCGGTGCCGCTCGATTGCGCCTTGAACTTGTTGTATTCGGCCTGGATGTCGGCGTCGGCGATCGGGTTTTTCTTGGTGTAGTCGTTGAAGAGTTCGCGGATCAGGATGCTCTGGCGGGCCAGCTCCATCTGGGCCTTGTACTCAGGCGAGCTGGTCAGCTTGCGACGCTCGGCCTCTTGCATGAACATTTCGCGCAACACGACTTCGTCGTTCACCTGTGCTTCGAGCTCCGGCGTGCGCGGCTGGCCGCCTTGTTTGGTGGCTTGTTGCAGCAGTGTTTCGGCGCGAGCCTTGGGCACTGGCTTGCCGTTCACGATGGCAATGTTCTGGGCCTGTGCAGCCAGCGGGAACAGCAGCGCGACAGAGAGCGCCAGCAGCGAGGTGCGGGCAGCGAGAGACAGCTTCTTCATGGGCTTGGTGCCTTTCAACGGAATGGGTGGGAAGAGCCAGGAGGGCTGCGCAGCGGCGTGACGGCAAGGAGGCCGGTGCTGCGCAGTGTCAGCTTTCGCCCGGAGCGCGGGCTTCGATGGCGAGCGCGTGGATGCCGCGCGGTATCAAAAGTTGGACGGCATCATATACGAGGCGATGTCGCTTCACGTGTGACAAATCGGTGAAGCGATCGCTGACGATTCGCACGCTGAAATGACGCCCTTCGCGTGCGCCCGCGTGGCCGGCGTGCTGGTCGCTGTCATCGGTGATGGTGAGGCTTTGCGGCTGCAGTGCATCGCGCAGCGCGGTGTCGATCTCTTGGGCGGTGACGGCCATGGCGGGCTCAGGCTTTCTCTTCGGCGGGCGCCTTGGGGCTGTCGGTCTCGTCTTTCATGTAGCGGCTGAGGTAGAGCACCTGGCCGATGGTGAAGACGATCATCAGGCTGTACACGCCGAACACCTTGAAGGTGGCCCAGGTCGACGTCGAAAAGTTGAAGGCGACGTAGAGGTTGATGACGCCCATCACCGCGAAGAAACTTACCCAAAGCAGGTTGAGGCGCGACCACACCGTGTCGGGCAACTGGAGTTCGCCACCGATCATCGACTGCAACAGGTTCTTCTTGAACAGCACCTGGCTGACCCACAGCGCGAGGCCCATCGCCCAGAAGGCGGCGGTGGGTTTCCATTTGATGAAGGTGGCGTTGTTGAACCACACGGTGGCCCCGCCGAGCACCACCACCAGTGCGAGCGTGATCCACAACATCAGGTCGATCTTGCGGCGCATCAGCTTGAGCGTGGTCACTTGCACGAGCGTGGCGGCAATCACGACCAAGGTGGCCAGCAGCACCGGCGCCTCTTCCACCCCGACCGCGCCGCCCGAAACGATGAACCCGAGATGGTCGGTCGCAAAAGCGGCGGCCCATTCCTTGTGGGACTCGGCAAATTTGAAGGTGCCGAAAAACAGCAGCAGAGGCAGGAAGTCGAGGAGGAATTTCATTCTGGGAGCGTGAAGGCGTTCAGGGCGAGGGCTTGAAGTCTATCGCCGCCGAGTTGATGCAAAAGCGCTCACCGGTGGGCTCGGGGCCGTCTTCGAACACGTGCCCGAGGTGCGAGCCGCAGTTGTTGCAGCGCACCTCTACCCGCACCATGCCGTGGGCCTTGTCGACCACACGCTCGATCACTTCACTGTTAACCGGCTCCCAATAGCTCGGCCAGCCGCAACCGGCGTCGAACTTGGTGTCTGACTTGAAAAGAAGCGTGCCGCAGCCGATGCAGTTGTACTCGCCGTTCTTGAAATGGTCCCAGTACTTGCCGGTGAAGGCGCGCTCGGTGGCGGCATGGCGGGCGACCTCGTACTGCATCGGGTCGAGCTGGTTGCGCCATTCGGCGTCGGACTTTTCAACTTTGTATTTGCTCATGATGAACAAGACACCTCAATCGATTGCGCCCACTCGGGCGGGAAGTCGGCATACGCCGCGTGTTCGGGTTGTTCGTCGAATGGGCGCTCCAGAACTTTCAGCAGGCGCTGTGTTTCCGAGAAATCGCCCGCCTGCGCTTCGCGGATGGCCACTTCGGCGAGGTGGTTGCGCAGCAGGTACTTGGGGTTGACGCGGTTCATGCGCAAGGCCCGTTCGGCGTCGACGCTGCTTTCGGCACGCAGCCGGGCGGTGTATTGGGCAGCCCAGGCATCAAAGGCCTCACGGTCGATGAACAGGTCGCGCACGGGTGCATTGGCTGCTCCGTCGGCCGTGCTGAATTGCGCGAGCCGGCGAAAGCTGATGCTGAAGTCGCTGCGGTCAGCGGCCATGCGCTTGAGCAGGCCGTCGATCAGGTCGCGGTCAGAGTCTTGTTCGGTCGCAAGGCCGAGCTTGGCACGCATCTTCTGCTCGAGCGCGCGCGGAAAGGCGGTCTTGTAAACCTCCAAGGCCTCCAGCGCTTCATCGGGCTCGCCGATCAGCGGGAGCAGCGCCTGGGCCAGGGCATGCAGGTTCCAGAAGGCCACGTTGGGCTGGCGCGCATAGGCATAGCGGCCCTGGTGGTCGGAGTGGTTGCAGACGTGGCCGGGGTCGAAGGCGTCGAGAAAACCGAAGGGCCCGTAGTCGATGGTCAGGCCGAGGATCGACATGTTGTCGGTGTTCATCACGCCATGGCAGAAGCCCACCGCCTGCCAATGCGCCATCAGCTCGGCCGTCTGGCGCGACACCGCTTCGAGCAGGCCCACGTAAGGCTGTGGCAAATCGAGACACTCGGGGTAGTAGGCGGCGATCACGAAGTCGGCCAGCTGCTTGAGCGCGGGCGTGTTCTCGGCGGTGTGGGCGAAGTGCTCGAAGTGGCCGAAGCGGACGAAGCTCGGCGCCACGCGTGTGACCACGGCAGCGGTTTCCACGGTCTCGCGGCGCACCGGCAGGGCCGAGCCGGTGATGCACAGCGCGCGCGTGGTCGGCGCACCCAGGCCGGCCATGGCCTCGGAGCCGAGAAATTCGCGGATGGAAGAGCGCAGCACCGCGCGACCGTCGCCCATGCGCGAGTAGGGCGTGAGGCCCGCGCCCTTGAGCTGGATCTCCATCGGGCCGTGGGGCGTGTCGACCTCGCCCAGCCAATGCGCGCGGCCGTCACCCAGCTGGCCTGCCCACACACCGAACTGGTGGCCGCTGTAGACGCTGGCCAGCGAGTGCATGCCTGGCGTCAGCGCGTTGCCGCTGAAAACCTGCAGGCTGCGCTCGTCACGGGCTTGTTCGGTGAGCCCCAGAAGCGTTGCGCACGAAGGGCTCCAGGCCACCCAGTGCGGGTTGGGTAAACCTTGTGTGGGAAGTGGGGTGAAGAAGGTGTCGCCCAGTGCCGCAAAACGGTTGGGCCAACGTTTTCCCTGCAAGGCGAGGGCCTGTGCGTCGTCGAATACAGCAGCCATCGCGGCAGTTTAGCGAGTAGGCGGTTTCTGGCTTTCTCTAGGGGTAAACAGCAGGAATTCACGAGGGCAGCGGCTTCCTATCATCGTTGCATCGCAGCAATGGATTTTTGGAGAAAGCGCATGTCACGCCTGATGGGCCAGATGATGGAAATGCCGTTGATGATCTCGTCGCTCATCACCCACGCGGCGAGGCACTCGGCCGACACCGAGATCGTGTCGAAGCGAGCCGAAGGCGACATCCACCGCTACACCTACAAAGACTGCGAACTGCGCTCGCGAAAGCTCGCGCAAGCCCTGGCGCGGCTCGGCTGCGAGCCCGGCGACCGTGTCGGCACCCTGGCCTGGAACGGCTACCGGCACCTCGAGATCTACTACGGCACCTCGGGCTCGGCCCTCGTGTGCCACACCATCAACCCACGGCTCTTCCCGGAGCAGATCGTCTGGATCGCCGAAGACGCCAAAGACCGCGTGCTGTTCTTCGACCTCACCTTCCTGCCGCTTGTCGAGAAGCTTGCGCCGCAGCTCACGAGCATCAAACACTACGTGCTGATGACCGACCGCGCGCACATGCCGGCCAACAGCACGCTTGCCAAACTGCTGTGCTACGAAGAGTTGATCGACGCCGAGAACGGCCAGTACGCCTGGCCCGAGTTCGACGAAGGCACGGCATCGAGCATTTGCTACACCTCGGGCACCACCGGCAACCCGAAGGGCGCTGTGTACACCCACCGCTCGACCCTGCTGCACGCCTTCGCCAGCGCCTTGCCCGACTCGCTGGGCTGCTCTGCGAAAGACGTGATCCTGCCCGTGGTGCCCATGTTCCACGTCAATGCCTGGGG
>JACMKJ010000018.1 GCA_014380155.1 Rhizobacter sp.
CCTCTACCTTCACGCCGAGCAGTTCATCACCGACGTCGTGAAGAACTACCAGCGCAAGACCTTCGACGAACTCAAGGCCAAGTACCACCAGCTCGATCTGCTGCTGATCGACGATGTGCAGTTCTTTGCCGGCAAGGAGCGCACACAAGAGGAGTTTTTCAACGCCTTCGAAGCGCTCTTGGCCAAGAAGGCCCACATCATCATGACCAGCGACACCTACCCCAAAGGGCTGGTGGACATCGACGAGCGCCTCACCTCCCGCTTCGATGCCGGTTTAACGGTGGCCATCGAGCCGCCCGAGCTGGAGATGCGTGTGGCCATTCTGATGCGCAAGGCCGATCAGGAAGGCACGCCGATGCCCGAAGACGTTGCCTTCTTCGTGGCCAAGAACGTGCGCGCCAATGTGCGCGAGCTTGAAGGCGCGCTGCGCAAGATCCTGGCCTACTCACGTTTCTCGCAGAAAGACATCAACATCCAACTCGCCCGCGAGGCGCTGAAAGACCTGCTGTCGATCCAGAACCGCCAGGTCGGTGTGGAAAACATCCAGAAGACCGTGGCTGACTTCTACAAGATCAAGGTCGCCGACATGTACAGCAAGAAGCGCCCGGCCAGCATTGCCCGCCCGCGCCAGATTGCCATGTACATCGCTAAGGAAATGACACAGAAAAGCTTGCCCGAGATCGGTGAGCTGTTTGGTGGACGTGACCACACCACGGTGCTGCACGCGGTGCGCAAGATCGCTGCCGAGCGGCAGAAGAACACCGAACTCAACCAGCAGCTTCACGTGCTGGAACAAACCTTGAAGGGCTGATCGACAGCATGAAAAGCGCGATGTCAACTCACAAGTCTGGGGACAACTTCATGACAACTTGCCAACTGTCCACAGGCCCGGCCACTTGTTCAAAGTTGTTGTGTTTGACTCCCGCCATGCCAAGGCTTCGGCACACAGGGTTGGCGGCAAGGTAAGCGCTTGATGGAAAAGGGGAAAATGGCGTTCTCCACAGAGAACGTCGACCCCTACTACGACGACTAAATTAAGAGGTTCACATGATTGTCTTGAAGGCAGCACAAGAAAAAGTATTGAGCGCTTTGCAAGCCGTCTCGGGCATTGTTGAGCGGCGCCACACGTTGCCCATCCTGGCCAACGTGCTGATCCGCAAGACCGGCTCGCAGATCGAGTTCACCACCAGCGACCTGGAGATCCAGGTTCGCACGCTGGCCGAGCTCGATGGCGATGCGGCCAACTTCAGCACCACGGTGGGCGCACGCAAGCTGATCGACATCCTGCGTTCGCTGCCCAACGACCAGATCGTCACCCTCAGCGCCAACCAGAACAAGCTCACGCTGCAAGGCGGCAAGAGCCGCTTCACGCTGCAAACCTTGCCGAGCGACGATTTCCCTTTGGTGCAAGAAGCCGGCGACTTCGGCCCGGTGTTCAGCGTGCCGCAAAAGACGCTCAAGCTGCTGATCAACCAGGTGCACTTCGCGATGGCGGTGCACGACATCCGCTACTACCTCAACGGCATCTTGTTCGTGGCCGAAGGCAAGAGCCTGACGCTGGTGGCAACCGACGGTCACCGCCTGGCGCTGGCGCAGGCCACGCTCGATGTGGAAATCCCGAAACAGGAAGTCATCTTGCCCCGAAAGACGGTGCTCGAATTGCAGCGTTTGTTGAAGGACGAAGAGACGCCAATCGAGATGCGCTTTGCCGGCAACCAGGCCAAGTTCAGCTTCAGCGGCATGGAGTTCGTGACCAAGCTGGTCGAAGGCAAGTTCCCCGACTACAACCGCGTGATCCCGAAGAACCACAAGAACCACATCACGCTCGGCCGCGCGCCTTTGCTCGCGAGCTTGCAACGTGCGGCCATTCTCACCAGCGAGAAGTTCAAAGGCGTCCGCGTCAACATCGAGCCAGGCACCTTGCGCATTGCCTCAAGCAATGCCGAACAGGAAGAGGCCAAGGAAGAACTCGAGATCGACTACAGCGGCGACGCCATCGAGATCGGCTTCAACGTCACTTACCTGATGGACGCCTTGGCCAACATGAGTGTCGAGATGGTCAAGCTCGAGCTGCAAGACACCAACTCCAGCGTCTTGATCACCGTGCCCGAGCAGGCGGGTTTCAAGTACGTCGTGATGCCGATGCGAATCTGACCGGCCGATCACGCCAACCTCACCCAAGCGGGCCTGTGGCCCGCTTCAGCGTTTTGAAGGGGCTCGCAGTTCATGCTGCGATGCCCATACAGAGAGCCAGAAACAGCAATGAGCGACGTGCAAAACCTCCCCCAAGATGACAACGAGCGCGACGAAGCCAAGAAGGCCGCCACGGCCGCCGATTACGCCGCCTCCAGTGCGGCATACGGCGAAGGCAGCATCCAGATCCTGGAAGGCCTGGAGGCCGTGCGCAAGCGCCCCGGCATGTACATCGGCGACACGTCAGACGGCACCGGTTTGCACCACCTCGTGTTCGAGGTGGTCGACAACTCCATCGACGAATCTCTGGCTGGGTATTGCGACGACATCGTCGTGACCATCCACTCAGACAATTCCATCAGCGTCACCGACAACGGCCGCGGTATCCCGACCGGCGTGAAGATGGACGACAAGCACGAGCCCAAGCGCAGTGCGGCCGAGATTGCGCTGACCGAGCTGCATGCGGGTGGCAAGTTCAACCAGAACAGCTACAAGGTCTCCGGCGGTCTGCACGGTGTGGGTGTGAGCTGCGTGAACGGTTTGTCGAAGTGGCTGCGCCTCACAGTGCGCCGCGACGGCAAGGTGCACTTCATGGAGTTCAAACAAGGCATTCCGCAAGAGCGCCTGATCGAGCAGCGTGACGGCTTCGAGGTCTCTCCGCTGAAGGTGATTGGCGACACCGAGAAGCGCGGCACCGAAGTTCACTTCCTGCCCGACCTGGAGATCTTCTCCAACATCGACTTCCACTACGACATCTTGAGCAAGAAGCTGCGAGAGCTGAGCTTCTTGAACAACGGCGTGAAGATTCGTTTGGTCGACGAGCGCAACAACCGCGAAGACACCTTCGCCTATGCGGGTGGTGTGAAGGGTTTCGTCGAGTTCATCAACACCGGAAAGAAGGCCCTGCACCCCAACATCTTCGGCGCCATGGGCGAGAAGATGAGCGACCAGGGCACAACCATCACCGCCGACGTGGCGATGCAGTGGAACGACGGCTACAGTGAAAACGTTCTCTGCTTCACCAACAACATCCCGCAGCGTGATGGTGGCACCCACCTGACGGGCCTGCGTGCGGCGATGACACGCGTCATCAACAAGTACATCGACGACAACGACTTCGCCAAGAAGGCCAAGGTCGAAGTCACCGGCGACGACATGCGTGAAGGCCTGTGCTGCGTGTTGAGCGTCAAGGTGCCTGAGCCGAAGTTTTCCAGCCAGACCAAAGACAAGCTGGTCAGCAGCGAAGTGCGCGGCCCGGTCGAAGACGTGGTGAGCAAGGCACTCACCGACTACCTGCTCGAGAACCCGGTCGACGCCAAGATCATCTGCGGCAAGATCGTCGATGCTTCGCGTGCCCGCGAAGCCGCACGCAAAGCCCGCGAAATGACACGCCGCAAGGGTGTGCTCGACGGCATGGGCCTGCCCGGCAAGCTGGCCGATTGCCAGGAAAAAGACCCCGCGCTGTGCGAGATCTACATCGTCGAGGGTGACTCCGCCGGCGGTTCGGCCAAACAAGGGCGCGATCGCAAGTTTCAGGCGATCCTGCCGCTGCGCGGCAAGATCCTGAACGTCGAACGCGCGCGCGTGGAGAAAGTGCTGGGCTCGCAGGAAATCGTCACGCTCATCACGGCGCTGGGGGCGGGCTTCGGTCGCCCGTCCGAGGACAAGGAAGACAAGGACGCCTTCAACGCCGACAAGCTGCGCTATCACCGCATCATCATCATGACCGACGCCGACGTGGACGGCTCGCACATCCGCACGCTGCTGCTCACCTTTTTCTTCCGGCAGATGAAGGAGCTGGTGAAGCAGAACCGCATCTTCATCGCCCAGCCGCCTCTGTATCTGATCTCGCGCGGCAAGAAGAGCGAGTACGTGCTCAACGAGAAGCGCATGCGCACGGTGCTGAGCGAGCTGGGCCTGGGCAGCGCGACGCTGGTGATCCGCGACGATGAAGAGCGCGAGGTCCGCCGATTGACGGGCGATGAATTGAAGCGCGCCTTCGAGCTGCTCGGGCAGCTGGAGGATTACGTGGCGATCGTGAAGCGCCGCGGCATCATGTTCGAGGAGTTGCTTTCGCAGCGCGGCAAGGATCCGCTGGGCCACGGCCGGCTGCCGCGCATCCGCATCCGCGTGGCCGGCGATGTACACAACATCCCCTTGGGAGAGCACTTTTTCTGGTCGCACGAGGAAGAGGACGATTTCCTCAACAAGCACAAGCTGTACGCGGAAACAGGCCACGGTCCCGCCGTCTCCGGCATCGCCGGCCCCGCCGCGACCGATGAGGAAAAGGTCGGCCGCCGGGGCGTGAGCATCACCCGCAGCGAGCTGCACGAGGTGAAGGAACTCGAGCGCCTCTTCGGCGAGCTCGCGAAGCTCGGCCTGAACATCGACGACTTCGCCCTGCGCCAGGAGCAATCCGCCAGCGGCGAGACGCTGCCGACGAAGTTCGTGCTGCTCAACACGTCGAGCAAGGGCGAGGCCCGCGTCACGCCGGTGACCAATCTCGCCTCCATCTCGCAGTCGATCCTCGACAGCGGCAAGGAGGGCATGGAGATCAAGCGGTTCAAGGGCCTGGGCGAGATGGACGCCGACCAGCTCTGGGACACGACGATGAACCCGGCCAACCGCGTGCTGCTGCGCGTCACCTGGGACGCGGCCAGCGAGGCGGAGCAGCTCTTCTCGATCCTGATGGGCGAAGAGGTCGAGCCGCGGCGGAAGTACATCGAGGATCACGCGCTTGAGGTGAAGAATCTGGATGTGTGATCGTCGCGGCTATACTTGAACGCCGGAACCGACGCGGAGCATCGCCATGCTGAGTCGCTATCTTCAGGCCGCGCTTCATCGCGCTCGTTACGAGATTCTTCCGGACGAGGGCTGCTATTTCGGCGAAGTGCCGGGCCTGGACGGGGTGTGGGCGAAAGGGCCGACGCTCGAATCGTGCCGGGAGGATCTTGCGGAGGTGATCGAGGAGTGGGTCTTGCTCAGCGTGTCGCGGCGCCTGCCGGTGCCGGAGTTGGATGGCGTGCGGTTGCGGATCCCGGAGCCTGTCTGATGCCGGCGTTTGGACCCATCAGCCGGCGGGACTTCATTGCGGCTCTTCGCGCCGCGGGATTCGTGGGGCCTTATTCGGGTGGACGGCACCAGTTCATGATCCGCGGCGAGGTCCGTTTGCGCATCCCGAATCCGCACGAAGGCGATGTCGGCAGGGACTTTCTTTCACGCCTGCTTCGTCAGGCTGGGATCAGCCGGGAGGAATGGGAAAGGCTTTAGTAGGTTCTCCGGCGCGGCGACTGGAGGCTGAAATGAACCATGCAGCCCAACCGAAACCAA
>JACMKJ010000269.1 GCA_014380155.1 Rhizobacter sp.
GAGGAGATCCTGTATCCGGCGCTGGAGGACTACCAGATCGACATCATGATCGGCGAAGGCCCGGCCGCGCGCAGCATCAAGCTCGACTTGCAGCCCTTCACGCTGGTGGGCGCCACCACGCGCGCCGGCATGCTGACCAACCCGCTGCGCGACCGTTTCGGCATCGTGGCGCGGCTGGAGTTCTACACACCCGAAGAACTCGCGCGCATCGTGCATCGTTCGGCCGGTTTGCTGAAGGTGCCTACCGACACCGAAGGCGCCTTCGAGATCGCGCGCCGCTCTCGTGGCACACCGCGCATCGCCAACCGCCTGCTGCGCCGCGTGCGCGACTACGCCGACGTGAAGGGCGACGGCCGCATCAGCAAGCCGCTGGCCGACAAGGCGCTGAAGATGCTCGACGTCGACCCGCAAGGCTTCGACGTGATGGACCGCAAGCTGCTCGAAGCCGTGATCCACCGCTTCGACGGCGGCCCGGTGGGGCTGGACAACGTGGCCGCCGCCATCGGCGAGGAGCGCGACACCATCGAAGACGTGATCGAGCCCTACCTCATCCAGCAAGGTTTCCTGCAGCGCACACCGCGCGGGCGCATCGCCACCCTGGCGGCGTATCGGCACCTCGGCGTGACACCGCCCAAGACGGCCAACGACCTGTTCGACAACACCTAGAGCAAGCGAAGCAAGCAACGCCCGCGGACCGGCTTTGCCGGTCCGCAGGGTGGCGCCCCCTGGGGGCAGGAGCGCAGCGACTGGGGGGCTCTACAACAGGTCTTCGACCGCGAGCCAGTGGTACTTGACGGCGCTGCGCGCACCAAATCGCCGCGCCACCTCGGTCACCCGCTCGGCATGTGGCGCATCGGGCGCATACACCAGCAGCCAGCCGCAACCTTCGCGGGCCAGCGCCTGGTAGCGGCGCATCAGCGTCACCTCGTAGCCGAAGCCCGAAAGCTGGCTGGCGTGCGCGAGCATGTGCTCCATCTGCGCGTTCTCTTCGTCGGCGGTGTAGAGCAGCAGGTCTTCTTCGTCGAAGCCGATGTCGCGCAGCGCCTGCCGCGCCTCTTGCGCCAACGCGTCGTTGGGCAGCGCCACCAGCACATGACCCACGGGGTTGTAGGTGCCTAAGGACCGGGGCATGTCGCCCTTGGTCATCCGTTTGATCGCCATGGAAACCTCCTGGCTGAAATGTGGATTGAGCACCTGCAGTCTAGGCTTGCCAGCCCGCAGATCAAGCCCCGGCTTCAGGCGGCCGACAAGGCCACCGCCCGGCCCAGGTAGTGCGGCGCCGGTGCCTGCTCGGCCAGGAAGCGGCCGACCTGCGCCCTGGAAACCGTCATGCCCAGCGTGTTGCCTTCGGGTGAAGCGAAGCAGGCGTCGACCCGCTCCAGGTCGGTCAGGTTGACGGGCTGCACGATGACCCAATCGAGCCCGCTGGCGCGGACCAACTGCTCCTGCACTTCGGTGTCGGCGATCTGCGGCTTCAGCAGCAACGCGAACACCAACCGTGACACCAGCGTGAGCCGGCTGCGCGTCTCGCCCACGCCGTAGCTGGTCTGCACCACCAGCTTGCGAACGCCCAGCTTGTGCATGGCGGCGATGGTGTTGCGGGTGCCAGCGGAGCGCACGTTCATTGCCGTGCGCGCGCTGCCGGCCAGACGCACACGCAACGCACTTTCAGAAATGCCCAGCGTCACGATGACCGCGTCTTGCCCTTCGACGGCACGTTCGATGTCAGCCAGCTCGAGCACATCACCATTCACGCAACGCAGACCCGCGCCCATCGGCGACAGCGTGTCGGCGCGACGCGAAAACGCCGTCACCTTGTGACCCGCCGCGAGCAGCGACTGGACTGCGGCCCGACCCGAGCCCCCTGTTGCACCCACCACCAAAACCTTCATGAGCGTCTCCTTGAAAAAGTTTCCAGGCGTCCAGTGTCTGGCGCAGGTGGCGGCCGCTCAATGACTGCCCATCTCGAATTCATGCTCGTTCGTCCGCCGCGTCTGGACGACCAGCCGGTACGGCGCAGATACTGGTGCGATGGACAACACACCCGCCTGGGAAAGCGTCGACCCGCTCGGCGAAGCGCTGCACTTTCTGCGCATGAGCGGCGTCTTGTACTGCCACACCGACTGCAGCGCGCCGTGGGGCGTGGAGCTGCCGCAGATGCCCGGCTGCCTGATGCTGCATGTGGTGACCTCGGGGCACTGCTGGCTGGAAGCCGCCGGCACGCAGGCGCGGCGGCTGCAGCCCGGCGACCTGGCCCTGGTGCCACACGGCCACGGGCACCGCCTGGTGCACGAGCCCGGCGCACCGGTCGTGAAGTTGTTCGATGCGCCGATCGAGCGCATCAACGACCGCTATGAAACGCTGCAGATCGGCGGCGGTGGAGCGGCCGCGAGCGCTGTCTGCGGGGTGGTGCGTTTCGACCACCTGACCGCGCATCACCTGATCTCGGTGCTGCCCCGCGTCATGGTGGTCGAGGCCTCGGGCTCGACCCCTTCGGAGTGGATGCACAGCACGCTGCGGCTGCTGGCGTTCGAGGCGCGCCAGATGCGCCCGGGCGGGCAGGCGGTGGTGTCGCGCCTCGCAGACATCCTGGTCATCCAGGCCATCCGCGCGTGGATCGAGCAAGAGCCCGCCGCACAAGGCAGCTGGTTGGGCGCGCTGAAAGACCGGCAGATCGGCCGCGCCCTGGCGCTTGTGCACCGCGACCCTGCACACGGCTGGGCGCTGGGCTCGCTGGCGGCTGCAGTAGGCCTTTCACGCTCGGCGTTTGCGGCGCGCTTCACCCAGCTGGTGGGCCTGCCGCCGATGCAGTACCTCGGGCGCTGGCGCATGCACGTGGCGCTGGCGCGCCTGCAAGAACACGACGACGGCCTGGCCGACCTGGCCGGCCGCGTGGGCTATCAGTCAGAAGCGGCGTTCAGCCGCGCGTTCAAGCGCCACATGGGCGTGGCGCCCGGCGCCATCCAGAAGAACGTGATGTCGTGACGGCGGCTCAGCGCTGACGCGACAAGCTCAAGCTCGGGCCGCGCTCGCTCACCCAGCCGACCACGCACAGCCCACCGATCACCCCCAGCGCCGCCGACAGCTGCTGCGGCAGGCTCATGAGGTGGGCGTTCCACAGCAGCACCGAGGTGGCTGCCAGCAGCGCCACGAAAAGCGCCACGGCCAGCCATTGCGCGGCGGGCGACATCGGCGGGTCGTAGCGCTCGACGCGTGAGATGTCGAACGCGGGCTTGGGGAAACGCGCCGCCACATCGGCCGGCCGCCAGCCGGGGTGCTTGAACCAGACGCGCAGCTTGTCGGCCCAGCCGGTGGCGTGCCAAGAGTCTTTCAGCATGTCAGCGTAGTTCTGCAGGTTGGCCCACACCGGGTTCCAGCTGCGCAGCGGGCCACGGGTGCCGTAGACGATCTTCTCCCGGTCGTCTTCTTCGATGAAGCTGCCGAAGAGGCGGTCCCAGAGGATGAAGATGCCGCCATAGTTCTTGTCGAGGTACTTGTCGTTCACCGCATGGTGCACACGGTGGTTGCTTGGCGCGCAGAACCAGCGGTCGAACCAGCCGAGCTTGCCGATCTGCTGCGTGTGCACCCAGTACTGGTAGAGCAGGTCGACCAAGGCGACCACGCCAAACACCAGCGGCGGGAAGCCCAGCACCGCCATCGGCAGGTAGAACAACCAGCCGCCGACCCAGCCGCTGCCGGTCTGGCGCAAGGCGGTGCTCAGGTTGTAATCCTCGCTCTGGTGGTGCACCACGTGCGCGGCCCAGAACAGCGCCACGGTGTGGCCCAAGCGGTGGTGCCAGTAGTAGCAGAAGTCGTAGAACACCAGGCCCACGACCCACACCCACCACGCATCGACCGGCAGTTGCCACAACGAAGCGTGGGTGAACACCAGCACGTAGAGCCACACGGTGAAGAGCGCGCTGAACAGCCCCACCAGCTGGCTCATGATGCCCAGGCCGATGCTGTTGATCGCGTCGTTCAGGCGGTAGGTATTGCGGCCACGTTTCAGGCCGACGAGGAACTCCACGCCGATCATCAGCAGGAAGACCGGTGTGGCGAGAACGATGATTTGCGCAGGAGTCATCGGGCGATGTTGCCCAGGCCGCCCCATCGTGGGAACCGGGGCTACCCTGGTTTAGGCAGCGTGCCCTACGCGGTCGTTGCTCTCGTCGAGCGAGCCGCTGTCCAGGTGCGAGGTGTCGCTCCAGCCGATGAGGGTGAAGCCGCCCTCGGTGTAGAGCAGGCGGTTGATGCTGGCGTTGCCCAGTTTCCAGGAGCGAGCGGCCTGCAAGTCAAGCCGCGAAGCGGCGCGGTAGAGGCAATCCATCACACCGCCATGCGCCACCAGCGCGATGGTCTGGCCGGGGTGAGCGGCGGCCAGGCGTGTGGCGACCTTGACGCAGCGCGCGAAGAACACGTTCAGCGATTCGCCGTGGACTCCCGGCTGAAAGTCGGGGTCGCGCTTGCGCCAACGCTCCGACTGCTCGGGCCAGCGGGCTTCGATCTCCTTGTAGGTGTGGCCCTGGAACTCACCGAAGCCGCGCTCGCGCAAGGCCGTGTCGGTGTGCACCGGCAGCTGCGTGGCGCGCGCGATCGCCTGGGCGGTCTGGTGGGCGCGCAGCAGGTCGCTCGAGTAGATGGCATGCACCCCTTCGTCGGCCACCGCAGCGGCCAGCCGTTCGGCCTGCCAACAGCCGGTGTCATTGAGCGGGATGTCGAGTTGGCCCTGGATGCGGGTGTCGACGTTCCAGGCGGTTTCTCCGTGCCGAATGGCGAGCACGCGCGTGGCTTGCTCGTTCATCAGATGAGGCGGCGATTGAGCGTGTAGGTGCCCGAGTGGGTCGCTTCGGCGAGCACGTGCTCGAAGATCGCTTCACGCACCTGCGGGCCGGTGAATGCGCCCTCCACCGCCGCACGCGGCACGCTCAGCGCGTAGAGCGTGAACACATAGTGGTGGATCAGGGAGTCGTTGAACGGAGGGAAGGGGCCGTCGTAGCCGAAGTACTGGCCGCCGTTGGCGGGGTCGCCGGCAAACCAGCCGGTGTAGTCGTTCAGGCCATGGCGAGCGCCATGCAAGCTGTCGGGGCCGGGTTTGCCGCGCGGCGTGAAGCCACGGCTGAACTCGCCTTCGGCAAGCTGCGACAGGTGCGCCGGCATGTCGACCATCACCCAGTGGAAGAAGTCGACCCGCGGCAGGTCGCTCGGCACTTCGCGGTCGGGTTTGTTGACGTCGTCGCCGCGGCTCGGCACGTCGAAGTCGTGGCAGATCAACGCGAACGAGCGGGTGCCCACCGGCACGTCGCTCCAGGCGAGGTGCGGGCTGATGTTGTCGGAGAAGGTGACGCCGTTGGCGACGTCGGGCTTGCCAGCGGCAAAACGGGTGGGGATGCGGTCGCCGTTGATCCAGCTGTCGCTCAATAGCTTCATGGTCTTGTTCGCCTCATTGTGTCAACAGCTCACACGCCCCAGACGATGCTTTCGCCCGCACCATGCGAGCGTTTCATCATCTCCAGCAGCGGCCAGGCGCGTTGGCGCAGCGTCACGCCATCGCCCTTGCCGGGCTTGGCCTGGTCGTCATCGTTTTGCGGCTGCTTGCGCATCGCTTCGTCGGCCGCCACCGCATGCTCGATGGCTTTCATCGCGGCCGGCATGTCGGCCGTTTCGATGATGCCCTTGGCAGCCGGCTCCTTGCCGATGATGCGCAGCACGGCATCACCCCCGGGAGCCAGCATGATCACGTCGCCCGCCGCTTTTGACTTGAACTTGTAGATCATTGGTAGATGTACCCGCGGTTGACCAGAAAGGGCGATTGTGCGCCCCACGTCGCAGGCGGGAAGGATCGGCAACTGTCCCAGTGGGCAATTCCCCTGGGCACGCAGCGGCAGGCGGCGAAGTGGCTACTTCTTGATCAGTCGCACCACGCTGCTCGGCGCTGGCGCCACACCGACGCGGCTCTCGAAGCTCGGCGAGTCGAGCGCTGGGGCGTAGAGAAAGCCCTGGAACTCGTCGCAGCCTGCGTCGAGCAGGAACTGCCGTTGCGGCTCGGTCTCGACGCCTTCGGCGATCACGCGCAGGTTCATCGCGCGGCCGAGCTGGATGATGGCGTTGACGATGGCCACGTCGCCCGCATCGCCCGGCAGGTGGCTCACGAAGCTGCGGTCGATCTTCAGGCGGTGGATGGGAAAGCGCTTGAGGTAGCCGAGACTCGAATAGCCGGTGCCGAAGTCGTCGATCGCCAGCTGCACCCCAAGCGTGGCCAAGGCCTGCAACCGGTGCAGCGCGTCTTGGGCGTCGTGGATCAGGATCGATTCGGTCAGCTCCAGCTCTAGCAGCTGTGGCGGCAGGTGGGCCGCCTTCAGCTCGCGCGCCACACGCTCAGGGAAATCGGGTTGCTGGAACTGCAGCGCCGACACATTGATCGACACCGGCATGGCCACGCCATTGGCGCGCCACGCGGCGGCTTGCCGAACCGCCTGCCCCAGCACCCAGTCGCCAATGGCGATGATGAAGCCGCTCTCTTCGGCCACCGGAATGAACTCACCTGGCGACACCTCGCCCAGCACCGGGTCGCGCCAGCGGATCAGCGCCTCGGCGCCCACCACCGCGCCGGTGCGCAGGTCGATCTGCGGCTGGTAATGCAGGCGGAACAAACCGCTCACCAGCGCCTGGCGCATGGCGTGGTCGATCTGCATGTGCGAGCGCTGCACCACGTCGGTTTGCGTCTGGTGGAAGCGAAAGCTCGCACGGCCCGCGTCTTTAACGCGGTGCATGGCGGCGTCGGCGCGGCGCATCAGCTCGTCGAGGCTGTCACCATCGGTCGGGCACAAGGCCACGCCGATGCTGCAGGTGACGGTGAAGCTCTGCGCGTCAAGCGTGAACGGCCGCGCCATCGCATCGAGCACCCGGCGAGCGGTGGCTTCGGCGCCGGCGGCGTCGGCGTGGTGAACCAGCAGCACGAATTCGTCGCCACCGAGGCGCGCCACGGTGTCGACGTTGCGCAGGCAGGCCTTGATGCGCTCGGTCACTTCGAGCAACACACGGTCGCCCAGACCCATGCCGAGGGTGTCGTTGACGTGTTTGAAACGGTCGAGGTTGAGCACCATCAACGCAAACGGCTGGCCGTTGCGTTGCGCCATGGCGAGCGCAAACTCGACGCGGTCGGCCAGCAAACGACGGTTGGGCAAGCCGGTCAGCGCGTCGGTGTGCGACAGCTCCTCGATGCGCTGCTTGGCGGCGAGTTTCTCGCTGATGTCGCGAAAGGAAAACACGCGCCCGATCGGCTGGCCGCGGCTGCACTGCGGCAGCGTCACGCGCTCGATCACCTTGCCCGAGTGCAGGGTGAGCACATCCGTGGTCTGCAGCAGGGCGGCGTCCATGATGGCGTTGAGGCGGCGGGTGTAGTCGTCACCGTCATTGCCCTGCGAGACCACGCTGCGGCGCATCCAGTCTTGCACCGCGCGATCGTCGCGCTGGGCCAGCAGCTCTTCGGGCAGGCCCCACAAGGTGGCAAAGCGGCGGTTGAAGTTGCGGATGGCACCGCCCAGGTCGGTGACCAGAACGCCGTCGGCGCTCGATTCGAGCGTGGCACGCAGCTCGGCCACGCGTGTCTCCAGCTCGTCTTCGGTGCGGCGCTGGGTGCTCAGGTCGCGCAGCGTGACCACCAGCACGTCTTCGGTGCCGAGGCGGCTCACGCGGCGGGTGACGGGCACGATGGCGCCGTCGAAACGGCGCACCACGCTGTCGGACAGGATGGCATCGGTGAGCCCGGCGGCCACCTCGTTCCAGAACACGATGTCTTCGGCGGTGGCGCTCAGGTCGGCCGCGGCCCGACCGCGCAGCGACCATGCATCGATGCCCAGCAGGCTGCCGGCGGCGGTGTTCGCGGCGACGATGTGCAAGGTGGTGGCGTCGACCAGCCACACCGGATCGAGCAAGCCTTCGATCAATGCCGACCAGTGTTCGAGTTCGGCCTCTCGCGCCGCGGCGCTCACGCGGCCATCTCCACCGCCGCCAGGTCAGGCTCAAAGAAGTAAGCCACCCGCGGGCGCGGTGACAGGTACTCCAGCGACTCGGTGGGCAACTGCTGCGGCTTCAGGCTGCGGCGGATGCCCAGGCGGGGCTCGCATTCGAGGTTGAGCAACAAGGCCTCGTCGCGCGACACGCGCGGCTCGTGCACCATCACGCGCGGCTTCAGCGGCCGCGTCGAGTTGACCGAGACCACCATCGCATAACGGTCGTCGGTGAGCTGCACCACCGAGCCGGGCGGGTAGACACCCATCATCTTGATGAATGCGCCGAGGATGGCGGTGTCGTAGCGGTTCTTTCCCTGAGCAAAAAGCAAGGACAGCGCCTCGTGCGGCGTGAGCGCGCGCGAAGGCACGTGTGGGTTGCACATGTTGTCGTAGCGGTTGACCAGCGAGACGATGCGCGCGGCCGTGGTCATGCGGTCGCTGTTGAGCTTGAGCGGGAAGCCGCTGCCGTCGGCGTGCTCATGGTGCTGCGCGATCACCAGCGTGGCGCCCGACTTGAGGCCCATCTTCTTGGCCAGCGTGACGCCGTGCGCCACGTGCTCTTGGTAAAACTGGTTTTCAGCCGGGGTGAAGTGTTCTTCGCGGTGGCGCACCCGCTCGGGCAGCTCGATCTTGCCGATGTCGTGCAGCATCGAGCCCACGCCCAGGTCGACCATCTCGGCGGCCGACAAACCAAAGGTCTTGCCCATCAGCAGCGAGATCACCGCCACGTTGACGGCGTGCAGCGAGGCTTTGTCGCCGGCACCTTCGGTGAGCAGGCGAATGCACATTTCCTGCTGGCCGATCATCTTGTCGACAAAGGCCTGGGCCAGCGCTTCGGTTTGTTCGCGTGCCTCTTGCGGCTTGGTGGGCACCAGGTCGATGGCGTGTTTGCAGGCCTTGGTGGCCTCGGCAAACTGGTGTTCGCACAGTTGCAGCGAGGCGCGCTGCGTCACGAGGGCCTCGCGGCGCTGGCGGCGCTCGGTGGCTTCGGGCGGTTCGACCTTGGCCGGCGCTGCGGAGGGGGCCACCACATCGCTCATTGGCACCGATGCCAGGGGCATGCTCGTGACTGAACCCGCATCAACATCGCTTTTCTCAGGGCTCCATCGCACACGCGGCTTGCCCAAGGAACGGATGGTGGCGATCTGGGCCGCCGAGCCGATCTTGAAGCTGCTCAGCGGAAAAGGATGGGACATCCATCCACCTTCGAGGTGGACGAACATCCCAATGCGCAGTTGCGCAACGTCAATCAGCGATGGTGTTGATACTTCTTTCATGCCGGTAGCCGGGCGGCTCCGTGAATCTGCAGCTTGTGTTTCTTTTCGGCGGCCGCTCCCTCTTACTTGAACCGATTATGTTCAGCCACCCCAGGAACACACCTGCTACATCTGACAGTGCGCGGCAGTGCGATTCGGCAGTTCGTGCGGTATTGCGCACTCGGCAGGGCAGCCTGGCGCCGGCCCCCTCAGCGTTCGATGCGCGTCGACAACACGATGGCCGAGTTGGTGCGCTCCACGCCATCGAGCGCGCCGATGCGGTCGATCAGCGCATCGAGCTCGCCGATGGAGTGGGCAGCCACCACCGCGATGAGGTCGAACGGGCCGCTCACAGAATGCAGCACGCGCACCTCGGCGATCTTGCGCAAGGCCTGCTCGATGGTGCCGCTCTGGCGCGGCGCCACGGTGACGAACACATGGGCGCGCACCAGCGCTGCTTCGGCGGCATCGGGCACGACCACGGTGTAGCCGACCACCACCCGCTGGCGCTCCAGGCGCTCGATGCGGCTTTGCACGGTGGTGCGCGACAGGCCCAGCGCGCGCGCCAGCTGAGCCACCGGGGCACGGGCGTTTTCGCGCAGCAGGGCGAGCAGGGCGCGGTCGGTTCCGTCGAGCGGCGTTATCGGCATATAAATCAAGAGTGATCGGCAATACGCCGAAATATGCGCGTCGATACGTCATAAGTCCAGCTGCCATTTGCACGCAGGCTTAGCAGAATCGAAGCCATTGTTTGTACACAGCAGGGCTTGGTCATGAAAAACATTCTGGTCATTGGCGGCGGCAAGATCGGCTCGGTGGTGGCGGCCTTGCTCGTCAACGCCAGCGGCGACACACGCTACCGCGTGACGGTGGCCGACCGTTCGGCCGCACAGCTCGCCGACGTGCAACGCGAAACTCCCTCGCCCGAGCTCGACACCCTGGTGCTCGACGTCAACGACGGCGCCCAGCTGCGCGCCGCGCTGCAAGGCCGCTTTGCCGTGCTGAGCGCCGCGCCCTACCACCTGACCGTGAAAGTCGCCGAAGCCGCCCGCGAAGCCGGCGTTCACTACCTCGACCTCACCGAAGATGTCGCCAGCACCCGCCGCATCCGCGAGCTGGCCGTGGGCGCAAGCAGCAGCTTCATTCCGCAGTGCGGCCTCGCCCCGGGTTTCATCTCCATCGTGGCGGCCGACCTGGCCCGACAGTTCGACAGCCTCGACAGCGTGCGCATGCGTGTCGGCGCCCTGCCCGCCTACCCGAGCAACGCACTGAACTACAACCTGACCTGGAGCACCGAGGGCGTCATCAACGAGTACTGCGAGCCTTGCGAGGCCATCGTCAATGGCCGCATCACCGAAGTGCCAGCGCTCGAAGAGCGTGAAGAGTTTTCGCTTGACGGCGTGTTGTACGAAGCCTTCAACACCTCGGGTGGCCTGGGCACGCTGTGCGAAACCTTGGAAGGCAAGGTGCGCACGCTCAATTACCGCACCATCCGCTACCCCGGCCACGCGGCGATCATGAAAGCGCTGCTGCACGACCTGCGCCTGCGCGACCGCCGCGACGTGCTGAAAGACATTCTCGAGAACTCACTGCCCGCCACCATGCAAGACGTGGTGATCGTCTTCGTGACGGTGGCCGGCCAGCGAGAGGGCCGTCTGCAACAAGACACCTACGCCCGCAAGATCTACAGCCACGTGCTGGCCGGGCGCATGCGCAGCGCCATCCAGATCACCACCGCGAGCAGCCTGTGCGCCATGCTCGACATGCTGGCCACCGGCCAGCTGCCGCAGAGCGGCTTCGTGCGGCAAGAAGATGTGCGCTTGGACGACTTTCTCGCCAACCGCTTCGGCCACGTCTACGCCATGGACGAGTTGGCGCACGCAGCCTGAGGCAGCCTATCTGCAGCGGCCACTGGCCGCATCGAGCACCAGCAGCGGCAGCGCGAGCAAGCCCATGTTGGCGTTGGCGTAGCCGCCCTCGCCTCCCTTGAGGCAGTCACCGCGCGCGCCAGAGGCGATGCCCTTTCGAAGCGCCTCCTGCGCGCCGGCAGGCGCATTCCCGAGCTGTTCATCCACCCGCGTCGCCAAACCCTTCTGGCGCGCGGACTCGCGTACAGCGCGTTGGACAGCGTCTGCGCGCAAGGCCGGCTCGGTCGCAGCGGGCGCGGCACTCTCGGTCGGCGGCGCTTCGACCTGGGTGATTTGCGGGGCGGCGGCGGGCTGTGCAGAAGTTTCGATGCTGCGTTGAACTCGACGCGCCGGGCCTCGATCCGGCAACCGGGTCACAGGCGTCACCACAGGCTCTTGCGCAAGGGGCGCCGCAATCCACCGCGTGGACATCGCGGGCGTTTGAGGCACTGCGATGTCGACACCCACGCGCAACGAAATTCCCCATCCAAGCAGCAGCGCGTGCAGTGCACACACGGTGGCCACGACGGGGCCAATTCTGCGTAGCGGGACGGCTTTCATGACGGGCCATGGTAGCGATGCGCGCACCATAATTCGACCAAACACTCGCTTCAACTTCGCCGGGAGACACCATGAACCAAGCCTTCATCTGCGACGCGATCCGCACCCCTTTCGGCCGCTACGGCGGCGCACTCTCGTCGGTGCGTGCCGACGACCTCGGCGCCATCCCGCTCAAGGCCTTGATGGCGCGCAACCCAAAGGTGGATTGGGCCGCCATCACCGACGTGATCTACGGCTGCGCCAACCAGGCCGGTGAAGACAACCGCAACGTGGCGCGCATGTCGGCCCTGCTCGCCGGCCTGCCGATCGAGCTGCCCGGCGCCACGCTGAACCGCCTGTGCGGCTCGGGCATGGACGCGGTCGGCACTGCTGCGCGTGCCATCAAGTCTGGCGAAGCACAGCTGATGATTGCCGGCGGCGTGGAGAGCATGAGCCGCGCGCCGTTTGTGATGCCCAAGGCGGAGAGTGCGTTCAGCCGCGCGAACGCGGTGTATGACACCACCATCGGCTGGCGCTTCGTCAACAAGCTGATGAAAGAGATGTACGGCGTCGACTCGATGCCCGAAACGGCGGAGAACGTGGCCACCGATTTCAAGATCGAGCGTGAAGCGCAAGATCGCATGGCACTCGCTTCGCAGCTGAAGGCCGTGGGGGCGCAGAAGAGAGGCTTCTTCGACGCCGAGATCACGCCGGTGACCCTTGCGCAGAAAAAGGGCGACCCGCTGGTCGTCAAACAAGACGAACACCCGCGCGAAACCAGCCTCGAAGCGCTTGCCAAGCTGAAGGGCGTGGTGCGCCCCGACGGCACCGTGACCGCCGGCAACGCCTCGGGCGTGAACTACGGCGCGGTCTCACTGCTGCTCTCCAGCGTCAC
>JACMKJ010000270.1 GCA_014380155.1 Rhizobacter sp.
GCGCCGTGGTGAAGGTGAAAGACGCACAAGGCGTCGAGACCGTCTGGCAACCGCGCTTCGTGATCGACGCGAGCGGGCGCGACACGCTGTTGTCGAACCAGTTCGACGCCAAGCAGCGCAACCGCCGCCACGCCAGCGCGGCCCTGTTCGGCCACTTCGAAAATGCCCAGCGCGCACCGGGCCGGCTGGAGGGCAGCATCTCGCTGTTCTGGTTCGACCACGGCTGGTTCTGGTACATCCCGCTGCGCGACGGCACCACCAGCGTGGGCGCGGTGGCCCACCCGGGTTATTTCAAGGACAACCGCAAGGGCGCAAGCCTCGACGACTTCCTGATGCAGACCATCGCGCTTGCACCCAAGCTCGCCGAGCGCTTGAAAGACGCGCGCATGGTCGAGCCGGCCACCACCACCGGTAACTACGCCTACGACTCCAAGTTCTGCCGCGGCGAGCGTTTTGTGATGATCGGCGACGCTTTTGCCTTCGTCGACCCGATGTTCTCGTCGGGTGTGTTCCTTGCGATGAACAGCGCCTTCGAGAGCGCGGCCGGTGTCGACCTGTGGCTCAAGGGCGAAGAGCGTGCGGCCGAAAAGCAGTTTCGCCACTTCGAGCGCGTGATGAAGCACGGGCCGAAGATGTTTTCGTGGTTCATCTACCGCATCACCTCGCCGGCCATCCGCAAGATCTTCATGCAGCCGCGCAACGTGTGGCGCATGCAAGAGGCGCTGCTGTCCATCCTGGCGGGTGACCTGTTCCGCGGCACGCCGATCGGCCCGCGCTTGTGGGGCTTCAAGTTCATCTACTACATGTCGTGCATCAGCCTCTTTCCGCAGGCTGTCAAGACTTGGGCCTGGCGCCGCGCCAACGTGAAGAGGGCAGCCGAAGAGAAGCTCACCGGCGCCGTCTATCTGCAAGACCAGGGCGTTCGGTCCGAATCAGCCTAACGGTCTGCCGCTTCGCCCGCCACGCGGTCACGCCCCGTGGCCTTGGCCCGGTACATGCGGTGGTCGGCCAGCTTGAGCAACTCAGACAGGCTGCCTGCCTGCGAAGGAAAGGTGGCCACGCCGAACGAGGCGGTCAGCCGCAGGGCGATGCCCTCGGCGAGCACACTCGTGTTGGCCAGCGTGGTGCGCCAGGTTTCTGCGCGCTTCAGCGCAGCCTCGTGATCGGTGCCCAGCAAGAGCACGGCGAACTCTTCGCCACCCAATCGGCAGGCCAGGTCTTCGGCGTGCGTGGTGGCGCGCAGCATGCTGCCCACGGCCCGCAACGCGACATCGCCCACCGGGTGGCCGTGTGCGTCGTTGATGGCCTTGAAGTGGTCGAGGTCCATCATCACCAGTGACAGCACGCCGCCGTGGTGGCGCGCGTGGGCCAGTTCTCGCTCGCCAACTTCAAGGAAGTGGCGCCGGCTGTGAACCCCGGTGAGGTCATCGCGGATGGCCCGCTCGCGCAGCTGTGCATGCAGCTCGTTGATGCGTTCGAGCTGCGCTTCGAGCTGGTGGTTGGCTTCGCGCTGCGCCTCTTCGGCGCGCTTGCGTTCAGTGGTGTCGCGCGTGATGCCGAAGTAGCCGATGTGCGTGCCGTCGTCGTCGAATACCGGCACCGACACGGTCTCGACCCACAGCCGCGAGCCGTCTTTTCGAAAGAACTCGCCCTCGTGGCGGATCGGGTTGGTGTGCACCAGCGGGTTGTCCCCTGCGCCGCGTGCGGCTGCCATGCGCATGATCTCGGCCCGGTATTCCGGCGTCATGAACTCGATCACCACCCGGCCGTGCAGCTCTTCGCGGGGGTAGCCCATCATGCGGCACATGTTGTCGCTGAGGTGCACGAAGCGGCGTTGGGCATCCGTCTCCCAGAAGCTGTCGCCGCTCGCGTTCACCATGGCCAGCAAACGCGCCTCGGTGATGGGGCGTGGGTTGGAGGGGCTGTCGCTCGCGCTCATGGGCACGAAGTCTAGAGGCCCGCGGGCCCGGCGTGGAGCGGATTTCCGAGGAGTGCCCGGGAGGCACCTGCCGCCAATTTGCGATGTGAAGAAACACACTCGCGCCAGCCCAACTTCTTTACCTGGGTGCGGTCAGCCCTGGAGGCCGGGCCTTCGTTGAAGAGGCACGGGCATCACGTCGATGCCCGCGAAACGCCAAAGGAAATCCATCATGCTGAACCTCAAGACCCTCGTTTTCGGGGCCCTGATTGCCGCCGCCTCGGTGGGCGCGACGGCGCAGCCGATGGGACGCGATGCCGCCGATCCCATCGACGTGCGCCAGGCTCGCCAGGCCGAGCGCATTGAGGCCGCGTTTTACGAAGGCCGCCTGAGCCGCCGCGAGTTTCGCGCTCTGAAGCGGGAGCAGGCGGAGATCCGCCGCTACGAGGCGCAGGCCAAGGCCGATGGTTTTGTCACTCGCCGGGAGTACCGCGAGCTGCAACTGATGCTCGACCGCGCCAGCCAGCGCATTCGCAACAGCTGATGTTTCGCCGAGGGGCGCCCGCCCCTCACGCACGACGTTAAAGCGCAACGCACATCGCGTGCGTTTGTGCGGGCTCGCTCTTAGACTCCCCGGGGTGTATTCCAACAACCCCGAGGGAGAGAACCGTGCAGATCCGTTTTGTCATTCCTGTGATTCTTCTGGTGGCCAGCAGCCTTGCAAATGCGCAATCGGCCCCGGCCGGCAAGACACCCGAGCAACTGGCGGCCGAGCTGAAATGGCTCAAGCCGGGCGAGGTGGGGCGCATCGGCGACAAGGCGGAGTTCAAGGTCCAGGAGGGCTACAGCTTCCTCGACAACAAAGACACCGACACCTTCTTGAAGCTGAACGGAAACTTGCCGCCCGGCAACGCTTACACCATCGCTTCGGAGAAGAACCGCTGGTTCGGTGTGTTGTCGTTCTCCGATGACGGCTACATCAAGGACGACGAGAAGATCGACGCCGATGCCCTGCTCAAGACGCTCAAGGAGCGCAACGTGGCGGGCAACGAAGAAAAGCGCAAACAAGGCGTACCCACGCTGACGCTCGAGGGCTGGTACTTCGCGCCGCGCTACGACACCGAGAGCAAGCGCCTGGAGTGGGGCACCCGCCTGCGCGCGCAAGACAACAACCAGGAGGTCGTCAACGTGTCGACCAAGATCCTCGGCCGCAGCGGCTACATGAATGCGGTGCTGGTGACCGAGCCCGCCACCTTGGACCGTGACCTCGCCGACTTCAAGGTCGCGCTGAAAAACTTTGACTACGTGAGCGGCGAAAAGTACAGCGAGTGGAAGCAGGGCGACAAGGTCGCAGCCTTCGGCCTGGGTGCCCTGGTGCTGGGCGGCGCGGCGGCGGTCGCCACGAGCAAGGGCGGCTTCAAGATGGTTTTCCTGGCGATCGCCGCGGGTGCGGCAGCGCTGTGGGGCGGCTTCAAGAAGTTCTTCGGCCGCAAGTAAGCCCACGTGGTTCCCGAGATCGTTTTGTTCTGGGCGGTGGCGGCAGGTTTTCTGATCGTCGACAACCTGAAGCTGATTCCGGCGGGCGGCGACTACCTGCGCTTCGGGCGCAGGGGTGCGCTGCGTTATGAGCCGGGTGGCCGGCTGGAGGCGCGCGGGCGCGATCTCATCTTTCTCAACCCGCTGAATCTCTTTCACCGGGTGGCGCTGACGAGCTCGGTGCTGGGCCGGCTGGAGCCGAAGCAGCTGCGGGCCGCGCGGCAAATGCTTCGCTCCGCCGTGCCCACGCTCAACCTGTTGTCGTGGCTCGGCACGCTCTACCTGGTGGTGGCTGCGGCCTTGGCCAGCCTGTCGATGCAGTTCAGCTTTGCGCTCGTGCTGGGCTCGTTCCTGGGTGTGCACCTGCTGTTCTGGGCGCTGAGCGCGGCGGTGCTGGTGTCGCGCAGAAAGCGGCTGGCGCTCACCGGCCAACAGGTCGCCGTGTTCGTGGCCGAGGGCTTCTTCGTGCCCGCCTACACCATCAACCTGGGCAAACGTCTGTGGTTCAAGCACACGCTGGAGCTGCCCGCCATGACGCTGGGCCTGTGGAAGGCCAAGTCACTGCGCGACGAACACGCCAAGGAGCTGTTCGTGCACCAGCTGAGCCAGCGGCTCGACCTGTTGGAAATCGCGCTGCCCGACGGTGACGCAGCGCCCTTGCGGCCCCTAATCGGCGAGGCGCGAGCATGTTTGACGACCTGAGTGCCTTCGACCTGGTGTTCATATTCGGGGCGCTCGCCTTCGGCTTTGGCGTGGTCAAGTTCATGATGTCGGTGAACAAGCCGCCCGACCCGCCGCACCCGTCGAGGCCGCCAGACGAGCCGCCCTCAGCCCCACCGGCTCACTGAAACGCGACTTCGGCAAAGCTGCGCAGCTTGCGGCTGTGCAGCTGGTCGACACCTTGTTCACGCAGCAGCTCCATCGCGCGGATGCCGATGCGCAGGTGCTGGTCGACCCGCTCGCGGTAGAAGTGGTTGGCCATGCCGGGCAGCTTGATCTCGCCGTGCAGCGGCTTGTCGCTCACGCACAGCAAGGTGCCGTAGGGCACGCGGAAGCGGAAGCCGTTGGCCGCGATGGTGGCGCTTTCCATGTCGAGCGCGATCGCGCGTGACTGCGAGAAGCGCCGCTCCGGCGTGCTGTACTGGTGATGGAAGGGCAGCAGCTCCCAGTTGCGGTTGTCGGTGCTCGCCACCGTGCCGGTGCGCATCACGCGTTTCAGCTCGTAGCCTTGCAGCTGCGTGATCTCGGCCACCGCCGATTCGAGCGCGACCTGCACCTCGGCCAGCGGCGGGATCGGCACCCACAGCGGCAGGTCTTCGTCGAGCACGTGGTCTTCTCGCACGTAGCCGTGAGCCAGCACGTAGTCGCCCAGCGCCTGGGTGTTGCGCAGGCCCGCGCAGTGCCCGAGCATGACCCAGGCGTGCGGGCGCAACACCGCGATGTGGTCGGTGATGGTCTTGGCGTTGGCCGGGCCGACGCCGATGTTGACCATGGTGATGCCGGTGCGGTCTTCGCGCACCAGGTGGTAGGCCGGCATCTGCGGCAGGCGCGGCGGCGCCACGCCGAGGTCGTCACCTGGCTGTGGCGGCGCGCCGGGCTGGCGCTCGACCACGTTGCCCGGCTGCACGAAGGCGGCGTAACCCGAGTTAGGGTCGGCCATCATTTCGTGGCCAAGCTGGATGAACTCGTCGATGTAGAACTGGTAGTTGGTGAACAGCACGAAGTTCTGGAAGTGCTGGGGCGCGGTGCCGGTGTAGTGGCGCAGGCGGTGCAGCGAGTAATCGACACGCGGCGCGGTGAATAGCGACAGCGGGTGGCGCGCGGGACCGTCGGGGCCGAGTGGCGGCTCGTGCGTGCCATTGGCAATGCCGACGTCCATGGCCGACAAGTCGGGCAGGTCGAACTGGTCGCGCAGCA
>JACMKJ010000271.1 GCA_014380155.1 Rhizobacter sp.
TCACGCCCGGGCTCGACATGTCGGGCAAGTTTGCCAAGACCGGCATCCCGGCCAGCATCGTCACCAGGTTCCTGGCCGAGCACGGCGTGGTGGTCGAGAAGACGGGCCTGTACTCGTTCTTCATCATGTTCACCATCGGCATCACCAAGGGCCGCTGGAACACGCTGCTCACCGCCTTGCAACAGTTCAAGGACGACTACGACAAGAACGCCCCGCTGTGGCGCGTGTTGCCCGAGTTCGTGGCCCAGCACCCGCGCTACGAGCGCATGGGCCTGCGCGACCTGAGCCAGGCCATTCACGAGGCTTATGCCAAGAGCGACATCGCCCGGCTCACCACCGAGATGTACCTCTCAGAGCTGGAGCCTGCGATGAAGCCGAGCGATGCCTTTGCGCGCATCGCCCACCGCCAGACCGAGCGGGTGGGCATCGACGACCTGGAGGGGCGCATCACCGCCTCGCTCGTCACACCCTACCCGCCAGGCATCCCGCTGCTGATCCCGGGTGAGCGCTTCAACAAGAAGATCGTCGACTACCTGTTGTTCGCACGTTCGTTCAATGCGCAGTTCCCGGGTTTTGACACCGATGTGCACGGGCTGGTTGAAGAAGACGGGGATGCGGGGACGCACAGCTACTACGTGGATTGTGTGAAGGGCGAGTAATGCCCGGTCAGCCGCCCGCGCGGCGGCGCTGGTATTGGGTCAGCGCCGTGCGCGCCCAGGCCGTGAGGTCGCGGGTCGAAAACGCGATCACCTTCAAGCGCAGCGTGATCGACAACAGCACCAGCGCCGGCAGCACGATGGGGCCGGCGAGCACGCCGAACCATTGCCGCATGTTGTTGAACATCGCGCCCTGCCGTGGGGTGTAGAACTGCCACAACCAGGCGGCGCCGCCGACCCACAGCAGGCCCAGCAGGCCGTTGGCCGACATGTTGCGCAGCGAGCGCGGGAAAAGTGCAATGCCCCAGGCCCAGGCGATCTTGGCCAGGAGCAGCAGCAACAGCACGGTGAGCGCCACCATGATGAGCGACGTGAGCGTCACCGCCACCGACGCCGGCGAGCGCTTCTGCAGGCCGGAAAACAGCACATGCTGGCCACGCTCCAGGTCGTCGAGGCAGGCCTCGCGGCTGTCGGCCAATTGCAGCTGAAGCTCGGGCGTGGCTTCTGCGGGCGCGGCGCGGCTCATCGTTTCCCACAGGGCCAGCATGTTGTCGTGCGGGCAGTCGAGCGGTATCTCGGGCTGGCCGGTCGTGCTTTGGTAGCCGGCGAGAAACAGCAGGTGCGCTTCCGTGGCGGCAAAGTCGTCGAGATCGGTGCGCAGCGCGCGCAGGTGTGACCACCAATCGAGGCCACTCGGCTGCGCCACCGGGTCGCGCAGCGAGATGAGCGTGCAGTTGCGCATGCGCAGCACGTCGCCACGGGTCTGCTCCATCATCAAATCCATGGCCCGCATCGGCGTGGCCCAGCCATCGACGGGGTTCATCGGCAAGACGGGTGCCGATGCATCGATGCACACCGCCGTGCCGATGGCCGGGTCGAGCTCGCGCAGGCCGTGGTTGTCGAGCACGCCGCCGTCGCCCAGGTGGTAAGGGCCGCAGCGGATCGGCTCGAACACACCGGGCACGGCGCTCGACGAGGCCATCGCCTTGGCCACCGGCAGGTCTTGCATCGACAGGTATTTGGCGTCGGGCTGGAAGGGCAGGCCGCGGTGGCCGACGACCACCACACAGCGGCTGCCGTTGGCGTAGTCAGAGCAGGCGATGCGCCACTCGGGCAGCACCGCCGGCCACGCTTCCTTGGAGGTAGCGCGGTGCAGGGCGGCGAGCCAACGCCGGTTGATGCGCGCCATGGCGAGCGAAAAGCCGAACTCGTTGCGCACCAGCCCGCAACTCAGCGCCCGCACCGAGGCCATCACCCGCAACCGTGGGTTGTGGCGGGTCTTGCGGAACAAGGTCTGCTGCGCACGCAAGGCGCAGCGCGCCAATTCGGCGTCATCGACGGTGCAGCGCTGCTTCAGCGCGTGCATCCATTCCTGCAGGAAGAAACCGGCGGCGATGGAGCCGCCCGAGATCGTGACCAGCAGCTTCAGCTCACGCAGGCGGCCTTGTGCGGCGAGCGCATGCAAGGCGCCCAGGTGGAAGAAAGCGGCGCGAAACCCACCGCCCGACAAAGACAGCTGGTGGATCGGCTCCAGGCGCGAACCCTCGACGACGGCGTCCATGCGGCGACGCTCAGGCGATGTGCGAGATCAACACGCCAGGCGCCAGCGTGTGCTGGCTGTCCGGCCCCTCGTGTTTGCCGCGTGTCGAGGTGGGCGAGGGCATCCGCCGCACGGCCAGGCCCACGGCCACCATGTCGATCACCAGCAGGTGAAGAATGCGCGAGATCATCGACACGAAAGTCGAACTGTCTTCGCTGTGGTCGACCGCGATGCACACGTCGGCCTTCTTGGCCAGCGGCGACTGGTTGGTGGTGATGGCCACCACCGCGGCGCCGCGGTCGCGCGCGGTCTGCGCCGCGCGGATCAACTCGGCCGACTGACCCGAGCTGGAGATGAACACCGCCACGTCTTTGGGCCCCAACACTTCGGCGGCCATGCTGAACATCGACGCGTCGGTGTGGGCGACGACAGGGATGCGGAAGCGGAACAGCTTGTACTGCGCGTCGAGCGCCACCACCGACGAGTTGCCGGTGGCGTAGAGCTCGACACGTTGCGCCTCGCGAAACAGGCCGATGGCGCGGTCGACCGAATCGACGTTGAGAGACTCTCTGAAATGCATGATCGACGAGATGGTGTTGTCGAGCACCTTGGCGCAGAGGTCGGGGGTGGCGTCTTGCCGGCGCACCTGGGTGCGCTGCAGTGGGATGGTGCCGGTGAGGCCCGAGCCGAGCTTGAGCTTGAAATCGGCCAGGCCCTCGAAGCCCAGCGAACGGCAGAAGCGGATGACGGTCGGCTGGCTCACGTCGGCCAGCTTGGCGATGGCGGCGATGGGGTCGTTGAGGGCAGTGCGCGGGTTCTCCAGCACCACGTTGGCCACACGCCGCTCTGCTGGCGACAGCGCATCGCGCGCATTGCGCACCCGGTCGAGCAGCGGGTTGCCACCGTCGCGGTCGGGCATGTGGTCGGCCAGCAGCGACGAGACGCCGTGGAAGGCCAGGTTGTCGGCCGTCAACACATAGGTCGGGATGCGGGCGACATATGACGAGAAGCGGCCCTTGTCTTCGAAGCGCTGGCGGAAGGACGAGCGCAGGAACAGGTCGCCCAGGCGCGGCACGATGCCGCCGCCCACGAAGATGCCGCCGGTGGCGCCCAGTGTGAGCGCGAGGTTCGAGGCCACGGTGCCCAGCATGGCGCAGAAGCAGTCGATGGTGTCGACACAAACGGCATTGGTGTTTTGCTGTGCACGTTGCACGATCTCGGCTGTGCTGAGATCGGCGGCGGCACCGGCCACACCTTCGCGCAGCGCTTCGTAGATGAGCTGGATGCCGGGGCCCGAGACCAGGCGCTCGGCCGACACGTGCGACATGGTCTTCCACACATGGCGCAGCACACGCAGTTCGCGTTCGTCGATCGGTGCAAAGCTGGTGTGACCGCCTTCGGTGGCCAGCGTGACCCAGCGGTCGTTGGCCGGGATGAGGGCCGAGACACCGAGGCCGGTGCCCGGGCCGAGCAGGCCGATCACACCGTCGGAGCTGGCGGCGCCGCCACCCACCTGGACACGACCCTCTGGGCCGACGCGCGGCAGGGACATGGCCAGCGCGGTGAAGTTGTTCACCACCAGCAGCGTGCTCAGGCCGAGCTGCTGCTGCACCTCCTGGATCGAGAAGGCCCAGTCGCGGTTGGTCATGCGCACCGCGTCGCCATCGATGGGGTAGGCGATGGCCATGGCGCCGTGTTTGGGCACCACGTCGGGCACGCTGCTCAGGTAGGCGCGCACGACAGAGACGAAGTCGCCGTAGTCGGCGCAGGGCAGCACCGCGATCTGCTCGAACACCCCGCGCTCGCGCTCGATGCAGAAGCGGGCGTAAGTGGCGCCGATGTCGGCCAGCAGGCGCGGCTCCACGGCGACAGCGTCTGCGGCTATGGGCATCGTTTGAACGGCGAAGGGGTCGTTGAGGGAGAGATCGGTGGTCATGGCTGCAGGGGAAACCTGCAGCTAATGTAACCAACGGGTCTCAGTTTCTGGGGGCACGCTCCAGCAGCACCCAGCGTTGTGCGTTGAGCTTCACGCGGCCCTGGCGCACCTCGGCGGCTTGCCCCGAGTAGGCGTCGCGCAGCCGCTCGCCGTCGGCAAACACGCCGGTGACCGCGATGTCTTGCTCGCCGGTGGCGTTCATCGCGATCACCACACGGTCGCCGGTGGTGGCGTCGATGCGGCTGAACACATAAGGCGTGTCGCCGATCTGCTGGTGCACACCGCGCGCCAGCGCCACGTGGCGCGAGCGGAAGCTGCCGAGCTTGCGCCAATGGGCGAGCAGGGCCTGGTCGATGCTGGCCCAGTTCATGTCGGAGCGGGTCGCCTGTTGCGGATCGGAGTTGGGCGAGTGGCCTGCCGGGCGGCGTGTTTCGTCGCCGTAGTAGATCTGCACGCCGCCGGGGGCCAGCATCAAAGCGGCACCGCCGTCTTCGAGCTTGTTTCGGTTGAAAAGCTCGGTGTCGTGAGAAGACAGGTAGCTGAGCGTCGAATAGCCGGGCTGGCCCGACAGCAGCTTGCTGTACCGGCTGAACAAGGCTTCCGGCTTGGCGAACTGCTGGCCTTCTTTCTGGAATTCAAAGTTCAGAAGTGCATCGAAGCCAGACTGGTGCAGCGCCGAACGCTCCGGTCCTTGGCCCCAGTATTCGCCCACCATCCAGAACGGTTCGTCGTCGATCTTCTTCGTCGGGTTGCGTGCCTTCCAGTCGATGAGGGCCGCACTCGCGGCAGTCTTCAGCTCGGCCCACGCGGCCGGCTCCACGTGCTTGACGGTGTCGGCACGAAAGCCGTCGATGCCGTATTCGCGCACCCAGTCAGTCAGCCACTTCACGAGGTAGCCGCGCACGGTGGTGTTGGGCAATTCGACCGCACGCGTGTCGGCCTTTTGGCGCAAGAAGGGCGGCAGCTTCACCGCCTCGGAGCTCTCCGTGCGGAAGTCGGGCAGGTAGGCGAGCTGCATCTTCAGATCGTCACGGCCTCCGTCGATGTACCCCGGCAGCCCGGCGCGCACCCAGTCGCGGCCCCACCACTGGCCGAACTCGAAGTTGTTGTAGTCGATGTAGCCGTGGTAGTCAGCCAGCTTGGCGTTCTGCGCGTTGGGCCACAGCACCTTGAGCTTGAGGTCTTGAGCGGTCTGGATGTCGAGGTAGCCCGGGTGGTTCATCACCACGTCGAACAGGATGCGAATGCCTTGGGCGTGCGCCGTGTCGACCATCTCACGCAGCTCGTCGGGTGTGCCCATGCTCTTGTCGAGCACGGTGAAGTCGAGCGCGTAGTAGCCGTGGTAGGCGTAGTGCTTGAACTCCTTGTTGCCGCCCACCACCCAGCCGTGGATCTGCTCGTAGGGTGCGGTGATCCAGATCGCGCTCACGCCGAGCTGCTTGAACCAGCCTTCGCGCAGTTTGTTGGTGATGCCTTTGAGGTCACCGCCGTGGAAAGTGCCGACGTCGTCTTTCGGTGCCGCCTCGCGCTTGCGGCCATAACTGCCGTCGTTGGCGGGGTTGCCGTTTTCAAAGCGGTCCGGAATGACGAAGTAGACGATGGGGTTGTCGGCAAAGCGGCCGGGGGCTTGCACCGGGCCGGTGGCGGCCGTGGGTTGGGCCACGGGCACGGTCGCGGCCTTCACCACCAAGGGTTGCTCCTTGGCACACGAAACAGACAGCAAAGCGAGGCCCAGGGCGGCCAGCAGCCGCCATGTCGACAGGTGGTTCATGGGGTGATCCGATCAGGGGCAGGGCTTGTCTGCACGCGCTTTTTGCGCATCGGCCAGCGAGGTGTAGATCTTGCGATCGCCGTTGTTCACCCAGATCTCTTTCGAGGTGTTGCCGTCGAAGGCCATGTCGCGGCCACCTTGTTCCTTGGTGTCGCCCTTGTGGATGATGTAGTTGACGCGGCCCTTGATGAACTCGTCGAGCTTGACCGTCCAGTACACGCCGAAGTCGCCCTTGCCACTGGGTGGCATGGGCTTTTGCCATTCGATGCCGGGCAGCGGGATGCCGCCGTCTTTCCACAGGTGCGCACCCCA
>JACMKJ010000272.1 GCA_014380155.1 Rhizobacter sp.
GATGCGGCCGAAGTGGTCCCGGTCGGGGAACACTTCGTCTTGATTCGGCAGGTTGGCGCCGCCGCTGTCGACGAGGTAGATGCAAGGCAGGCGGTTGGCCTGTGCGATCTCTTGCGCGCGAAGATGTTTCTTGACGGTCAACGGGTAATACGTTCCACCCTTCACGGTGGCGTCGTTGCAGACCACCATGCACTCGACACCGGCCACACGGCCGATGCCGGCGATCAGGCCGGCGCCCGGCGCATCGCCGTTGTACATGCCGTGCGCGGCGAGCGGCGCGATCTCGAGAAAAGGCGTGCCGGGGTCGAGCAGCATCTCGACACGGTCGCGCGGCAGCAGCTTGCCGCGCGCCACATGCTTGACCCGTGGTGCCACACCGCCGCCGAGCGCCACCTGCGCGAGCTTGGCGTTGAGGTCGTCGACCAGCACGCGCATGGCGGACGCGTTGACCTTGAAGTCTTCTGAGCGCGGGCTGAGCTTGGAGCTGAGTGCAGGCATGCGGTCTCCGGCCGGCCTCTAGGCGGGCGTTCTAGTTGACGTATACGTCAATTCTAGGGGTGATACGCGCCGACCCGGCTGGTGGATTTACGGGGCCGGCCGCGCTACTTCTGCCAGAACTGCGGCGTGAACAGCACCAGGATCGAGAGCAACTCCACCCGGCCCATCAGCATGGCAACCGTGCAGACCCAGGTCTGGAAGTCGCTCAGCCCCTGGAAGTTGCCCGCAGGGCCCACGCTGCCCAGCCCGGGGCCGAGGTTGTTGACGCTGGCGACCACGGCGCTCGCGGCGGTCACCAGATCGAGCCCCGAAGCGAGCAACACCATCGTCAGCACGATGGTGGTGGCGCCGTAGATCAGCATGAAGGCCAGCACCGCAAACAGCACATTGGGGTCGACGATGCTGCCACCCATACGCACCGGGTGCACCGCGCGCGGGTGCACGATGCGCACCAGCTCGCGCCGCGCCTGCTTGAACAGGAGCAGCGCACGCGCCATCTTGATGCCGCCGCCGGTGGAGCCGGCCGAGGTGGCAAAGCACGCCAGCAGCATCATCAAGGCCGGCGCAAACAGCGGCCAGGCCGAGTAGTCGACGGTGACAAAGCCGGTGGTCGTGGCCACGCTCACCACGCTGAAGGCCGCATGGCGCAGGCTCACCCAGGGGCTCGCGTAGACCTCTTGCAGCACCAGCACCAGCCACACCGCAAGCACCCCGAAGGCCACCACGCCGAAGAAGGCGCGCGCTTCGGCATCGCGCCACACGCTGCGCAGCGAGCGGCGTCGCCACACCATGAAGTAGAGCGCGAAGTTCACGCCGGCAATCAGCATGAACACCATGGCCACCGCCTCGATGGCAGGTGAGTTGAAAGCCCCGAGGCTCGCGTCGTAAGACGAAAACCCACCCAGCGCGATGGTGGTGCACATGTGCATGAAGGCATCGGCCCAGCCCATGCCGGCCGCGCGGTAGGCGAGCGTGCAGGCCACGGCGATGCTGACGTAGACCGTCCACAACCCGCGCGCGGTTTCGGCAATGCGCGGCGTGAGCTTGGTGTCTTTCATCGGGCCCGGCGTTTCAGCGCGGAACATCTGGCTGCCGCCCACCCCCAGCATCGGCAGAATCGCCACCGCCATCACGATCAGGCCCATGCCTCCGAGAAAGGTGAGCAGGCAGCGCCAGACGTTGACCGACAGCGGCAGCGCGTCGAGCCCCGTCATCACCGTGCTGCCGGTGGTGGTGATGCCCGACATGGTCTCGAAGTAAGCGTCGGTGAAACTCATGTGCGGCACGTGCAGCAGCAGCGGCAAGGTGGCGAACGCCGGCAACACGCTCCACACGAGCGCCACCAGAAGAAAGCCGTCGCGCGGTTGCAGCTCGCGCTTGAAGCGGCGTGTGGTGAGCCAGATGGCCAGGCCGCTGGCCAAGGTGATGACCAGGGCCGCGGCGTGGTGGCCCGGCGAGGGCTCGTCGCCCAACCAGGCGAAGGCCAGCGGCAATGCCATGGTGAGCGAAAAGGCCATCACCATGAAGCCGACGATGGAGACGACGGGAAGCAGGCTGTACAACATGCAGCGGGTCAGGCCGGGGTCAGAAGAAGGTGGCGCTGACCTGGAACTGCCGCTCCACGTCGCGCACCATGCGCTTGTGGGGCAAGAACACGATCACGTGGTCGTTGGGCTCGATCAGCGTGTCGTGGTGCGCCATCAGCACCTGAGGCTCCTGGCCTTCGGTGTGCAGGCCTCGCACGATGGCACCCACCTGCACGCCTTTCGGAAACTTCAGTTCCTCGATGCGGCGCCCCACCACCTTGGAGCTTTTCACGTCACCCCGCGCCACCGCCTCGAGCGCCTCGGCGGCACCGCGGCGCAGGCTGTGCACGGCCTCCACGTCGCCGCGGCGCACATGCGCCAGCAGCTCACCGATCACGGCCTGTGCCGGCGAGATCGCAACGTCGATCTGCGTGCCTTGCACCAGGTCGGCATAGGCGCGCCGGTTGATCAGCGCAATAACCCGGCGCGCGCCCAGCCGCTTGGCGAGCAGGCAGGCCATGATGTTGTCTTCGTCGTCGCTGGTCAGCGCCACGAAGAGGTCCATGTCGCGCACGTTCTCGTCTTCCATCAGGTCTTCGTCGGTGGAGTCGCCGTGCAACACCAGCACGCCCACCGGCAACTGCGAGGCCAGGTACTCGCAGCGCTTGCTGTCGGTCTCGATCAGCTTGATCTGGTGGCTGTCTTTCAACTGGCGCGACAGGCGCAGGCCCACCTTGCCGCCGCCGGCGATCATCACCCGCTTGACCGGGCGGTCCATGCGGCGCACGGTGCTCAGCACGCGCCGCACTTCGGCGGTGGCGGTGAGCACGAACACCTCGTCGCCCGGCTCGATGCGGGTGGTGCCTTCGCAGGGGATGGAGGCGTCGCCGCGGTAGATGGCCACGATGCGCATGTCGGCCTCGGGCACGAGCTTGGGCAGCTCGGCCAGGTTGTGCGCCACCAGCGGCCCGCCGGCCACGGCGCGCACCGCCACCAGGCTCACCAGGCCGCCTGCGAACTCCATCACCTGCAAGGCTTCGGGGTACTCGATCAGTTTGCGCACGTAGGTGGTGACTGATTCTTCGGGGCAGATCACCTGGTCGACCGCGAAGCCGCTGGCACCGAGCAGCTCGGAGCCGGTCTCGAACTCGGAAGAGCGGATGCGTGCAATGGTCGTCGGCACATTGAAGACGGCCTTGGCCACCTTGCAGACCACGAGGTTGGCCTCGTCTTGCGCCGCACAGGCGATCAGCATGTCGCAGTCGGGCGCACCGGCTTCCCGCAGCACCGAGGGCTGGATGCCGTTGCCCACCACGGTGCGCAGGTCGAGCCGGTCTTGCAGCTGGCGCAACCGCTGCGGATCGGTGTCGACCATGGTGATGTCGTTGCGCTCCGAGACCAGGCTCTCTGCCACGCTCTCCCCGACGCGGCCTGCCCCGATGATCAGGATGTTCATCGGGAGATTATGGTCAGCCTTTGTGGCGTGGCCTCAGCCGCCGTAGAGATACTTCGGCAGCCACAAGGTGAGCGAAGGCCAGATGTACATGATCACCATGCACAAGATGACGATCAGCATGTACGGCATCATGCCCGCGAAGATCTGGTTGAGCGTCACATGCGGCGGCGACACCCCCTTCAGGTAGAAGGCCGACATGGCCACCGGTGGTGACAAGAAGGCCGCCTGCAGGTTGACGAACACCATCACGCCAAACAGCAGCGGGTCGATCTGGAAGTGCGCCAGCAGCGGAAGGAAGATGGGCACGAAGATCACGATGATTTCGGTCCACTCCAGCGGCCACCCGAGAATGAAGATGATGACCTGTGCCAGCAGCAGGAACTGCAGCGGCGTGAGGTTCATGCCCATCACCCACTCTTCGATGATGCGCTGGCCGCCCAGCAGCGCGAACACGGCCGAGAAGAGCGCGGAGCCGACGAACAGCCAGCACACCATGGCAGTGGTCTTGGCGGTGAGGAAAACCGCCTCCTTGGTTCGCTTCAAGTTGAGCGTGCCGGCCTGCCAGGCCATCAGGAAGGCGCCCGCCGCCCCGACGGCCGCCGATTCGGTGGCGGTGGTGATGCCGAACAGGATCACCCCCAGCACCACCAGCGTCAGGATGGCCAGCGGCATCACCGATGTGACCAGCAGGCGCAAGATCTCGAACTGCTCGGCGCCCATGCCCCAGTAGTACCAGGCCAGCAACGCCAGTGTGAACGCGCAGGTCAGCCAGAACGAAACGTAGAAGTTCTCTGGTACCTCCGCCGTGCGGGGCGCGGCCACCGGCTCGCCGAGCGCCTGCAGGCC
>JACMKJ010000273.1 GCA_014380155.1 Rhizobacter sp.
ACATGCGAGGTGACAGCGTGCTGGCATTGGAGGAGCGTGAAGGGTACAGCCATCACGTTGCCCCTTTGAAACACGATGTGCCAAAGCCGCCCCGTCATTTCCCGCGAAGGCGGGAATGACGACTCAAACAGTTGCGCGTTTCCCCGGACAGCAGTGCACCTTGGCGGGGCCGTTGAACACCAGCGTTGACGCAAAGGGCGCAAAGGAAAGAAGAAAGACTTCTTCTTGTCTTCTTTGCGTCCTTGGTATTTCCTCTTGGCGTTCTTTGCGTCAACGCTGGCGTTTGTCAGCCCGCCCAGGTCAGGCGAACTCGCGGCGCACGCCGGCTGACATCAAGCGCCGAATGATCCAGCCCAGCAGCCCGCAGGCACCGAGCGTCACCACCACCGCCATCACGCGCGCCGCGGTGACAAAACCACCGAACACCCCCAGCGCCTGCGGCGGCAAGGCCACGCTGCCCAGCGTGCGGCTCACCACCGACTGCATCATTTCCTGCTGCAGCCACAGGCCCAGCAGGATGGCGACGATGGCCACGACCAGCAGGCCGATGAAGGTGCGGCGGGCCCAATCAAGCCGCAGCAGCAGCCCGATGGCCGAGGCCAGCGTGGCCAGCGACATCACGAGACCCGTGCCCACGACCCAGGGCATGTAGTTGAGCATCAACCCCATCAGGCCCGACACGGTGGCTGACGATGACAAGGCGGGCAGCAGCGACGCGAGCATCGCGTTTTGCACCAACGCCGACAAACTCGCCACGACACCCAGCAGGATGAACAGCCAAGCGGTGGCGGTGACAAAGAGGGAGCGGGCTCCGACGGCGATGGTGATAGGCATGGCGTGACTCCTGCGCGGGATGCATGGATTGTCTGGAGACAACACACACCTTGTCATTCCCTTGCACAGGTGCACCCCCACGTTGCAGGGGGCTGCCTGTGCGGCATTTGCAACAGCTATTCGAACTTCACGGCATGGATCGGCGGCAGGTGGGTGGAAACGCTGAGCCAGCTGTCGCCGCCATCGTCGCTCGCCCACAGGTTGCCGGTGGTGCTGCCCATCAACAAAGACGTTCCGCTGTCATCGACCGCGAGGCCGTGGCGGTAGACGAGGTCGTAGCAGTCTTTTTGCGGCAGGCCTTTGCGCAATGTCTCGAAGCTGCGCCCACCGTCGCGTGTGCGGTTGACTACCAAAGCGCCATCGACCGGCACACGCTTCTCGTCCTTGATCGCCGGTACAAACCAGGCGGTGTGGGCGTCGCTCGGGTGCGCAGCCACCGCAAAACCAAAGCTCGACAGCGGCGCCTTCACCTCCTGCCAGCTCACCGAGCCGTCGGTCGACTTGAAGATGCCGTTGTGATGCTGGCACCACAGCGTGCCGGGTTGTGCGCTACCAGCCGCAATGAGGTGCGGGTCTTGGGTGTTTTCGTCATCGGCTTGCTCCGGCGGCATGAAGTCGGCCCGCATGCCCTTGGCTTGCAGCCCCCACTGGGTGCCCCCTTCGCTGCTGCCCCACACACCACCACAGCTGATGCCGAGCAGCAGTTCGCCGGGGCGCGTGGGGTGCGGCAGGATGGAGTGGATGCCGGGCACGTCATAACCGCCACCAAACCACCCGGCACGCTCAGGGCGTGACCAGAACGAGTCGACCAGTTGCCACGTCTCGCCACCATCACCGCTGCGGAACAAGCCGCCTGGCAGCGTGCCAGCCCACAACGCACCGGCCACTGACTCCATGGACCAGATCTGCACCAGCTTCCAGGGCACGCCGGTCGCTTCAGGCGGCTGCGGCGGATAGGCCGGTGTGCCGACCTCGCGCCAGGTGGCTCCGGCGTCGTCCGACGCGTGCACCTTCACGCCGAAGTGCCCCAGGTTCAGCGCCGCCAGCATGCGCCCGCTGGCGGTGGGCGGGAGCAGCATCGACACCGGCTCGGACAGAAAGCTCACGCGGGCGATCCCCCAACCCTTGCCCTTGCGGCCCAGCTCGAACAGGCCTTTGCGTGTGGCCACCCAGGCGCGATGTGAGTTGGTCATCTTCGTCATCCTCCGGAAAGGGCCTGCAGCACATGGACTTGGCTGTCGGCCTTCAATTGATCGTTCAGCACCACACGGTCATGGCAGCGCCGCCCGTCGATGAACACCACCACGTTGGCGCGCAAGTGGCCTTGCTCGTCAAGCACATAGCCTTGCAGCCGCGGGTTGATGTCGAACGCGGCCTGCAAGGCTTCGCGCAAAGTGGCAACCTGCGCGTCGACCTCGGGGGTCTCGGTGAAGCGCCTGAGTTGCTGCGTGAAGACGATGTGGGCCACGCGGCGATGATGCCCGCGCACACGCCGCCTGACCAGCGTTTTGCCCCAAGAGACAATCACTCTGCTGACGCTCTCTTGCTGCCTCCTACTGCCTTCTGCTGACTTACTTCCATCCATGTCCACTGGTGCCATCTACGCCGCCCTCGCCTTTGCTGCCTGGGGCATCTTCCCGCTCTACTTCCGCCAGATCGCGCACGTGCCGTCGGGCGAGATCCTGATCCACCGCATCGTCTGGTCGTTGGTCTTTGTGTTGATCGTGTTGAGCCTGCGCCGCCAGTGGGGCTGGCTCAAGCCGGTGCTGCGCCAGCCCAAGGTGTTGGCCGCCTTCACTGCCAGCGCCTTGCTGCTGTCGGTCAACTGGCTGACCTACATCTGGGCCGTGAACAACGGGCACGTGATCGACGCGAGCCTGGGCTACTTCATCAACCCGCTGGTCAATGTGCTGCTCGGCTACACCGTGCTGCACGAGCGGCTGCGCCGCATGCAGTGGCTGGCGCTCGGCTTGGCGGCAGGCGGCGTGTTGTGGCTCACCATCCAGGCCGGCCACCTGCCATGGATCGCGCTGGCGCTCGCCAGCTCCTTCGGTGCCTATGGCCTGCTGCGCAAGGTGGCCACGCTCGGCGCGCTCGAAGGCCTCACGCTCGAGACCCTGCTGCTGGCCCCGATCGCCGCGCTCGTCCTGGGCGTGTGGATGTTCAACGGCAGCAGCACCTTCCCCGCACCCGACGCGCCCACCAACGCCTGGTTGATTGCCGCCGGGCCCATCACCGCCATCCCCTTGCTGCTGTTTGCCGCCGGCGCGCGGCGCATCTCGCTGACCACACTCGGGCTGCTGCAATACATCGGCCCGACCATCCAGCTCGCACTCGGCCTGTGGCTGTTCCACGAGCCCTTCTCGGCCGCGCGCTTGCTGGGCTTCGGGCTGATCTGGCTGGCGCTTGCGGTTTACAGCGCCGAGGGCTGGTGGCACGGCCGCTCGCAGCTCGCCTAAGGAGGCCTCCCCTCTTTGCGGGGCGTGCCGACCGGCCGCGTCGCCTACCATTGGCGACCCGCTCCCCCAGCACTGACAACAGCCCTCTGTGAACACTGGCACTTCCGAAACGCTTGGCCCCCTCAAGAACGTATTGGTCATCCAGTATTCGCAATCCGGGCAACTCACCCGGCTCACCGAGCAGATCGTTGCACCCCTCAAAGCCGACCCACGCATCCGCGTGCAGATGCTGACACTGGCGCCACTCAAGCCCTTCCCCTTCCCCTGGCCGTTTTTCACCTTTCTCGACGCCTTCCCCGAGTCGGCCCACCTGGTGCCGCCACCGCTGGCGCCGCTGCCGCTCACCGGCAATGAAGACTTCGACCTGATCGTGCTTCCCTACCAGGTGTGGTTTCTCGCACCCTCACAGCCGGTCACGGCCTTCCTGAAGCACCCGGTGGCGAAGCAGGTGCTGCTGGGCAAACCAGTGGTCACCGTCATCGCCTGTCGCAACATGTGGTTGATGGCGCACGACAAGCTCAAGGGCCTGTTGGCCGACGCCGGCGCGCGCCTGATCGACAACGCGGTGCTCACCGACCCCGGCCCCACCATGGCCACGTTTTTCACCACGCCGCGCTGGGTGCTCACCGGCAACAAGGCCGGGTTCTGGGGCATGCCCGCAGCTGGCTTGAACGAAGCGCAGATCAAAGGCTCGCGCCGCTTCGGCCTGGCCCTGCGTGACGCGCTCGCCGCCAGTCGTGAAAAAGGCACGCAGCCGCTGCTGGCCGGGCTGGGTGCAGTACAGGTCGAGCCACGCCTTTACATCAGCGAGCGCGCCGGCAGCCGCAGCTTCTTCGTCTGGGGCAAGCTGCTGATGGCGGTGGGCCGGCCGGGCGTCTGGCAGCGCACGCCGCTGCTTCTGTTGTATGTGATCTTCCTCATCGTGATGATCATCACGGTTGTGCCCACCAGTTTGGCGCTGCAGGCCCTGCTGCGGCCGTTCATGGGAGGGTGGCTGACTAAAATCAAGGCTCAATTCGAGCAGCCCTCGGGCTCGTCCACGGAACGTTGCCACACCTATGAGGACTGAAGTCTTTCTCACGCGCACCGGCGCGTTCCTGCCTTTCGAGCCGGTGTCGAACGACGACATCGAAAGCGTGCTCGGGCAGGTGGGGGGCAAACCCTCGCGTGCACGCCGCCTGGTGCTGCGCAGCAACGGCATCCAGTCGCGCCACTACGCCATCGACCGCGCCACCGGCGAGCCGGCCATGAGTAACGCGCAGATGACGGCCGCCGCCATCCGCGCCATGGGCGCCGACATCGGCCACGTCGATTGCCTGGCCACTGGCACCTCGCTGCCCGACCAGTTGATGCCCAACCACGCGGTGATGGTGCACGGCGAGCTTGGCTGGCCCCGCCTGGAGGCCGTGTCGTGCGCCGGCATCTGCCTGTCGGGCACGGCCGCACTCAAACACGCCTGGCTGTCGGTGCGGGCCGGTGAAGCGCAACGCGCGGTGGCCACCGGCTCCGAGCTGGCCTCGCCGATTCTGTTGGCGCGCAACTTCGACGCCGAGGTCGAGCACAAGCTGCAGACACTGGAAGAGCGCCCCGAGATCGCCTTCGAAAAAGACTTTCTCCGCTGGATGCTGTCTGACGGCGCCGGCGCCGTGCTGCTGGAAACCGCACGCCGCGGCCCGCTGTCGCTGCGCATCGACTGGATCGAGCTCTCGTCCGCCGCGCACGAGCTGCCCGCCTGCATGTACGCCGGCGCCGACAAGAACGAAGACCAGTCGCTGCGTGGCTGGCTGCGTTTTTCCAACGGCGACTGGCAGGCCAAGTCGGTGTTCGCCGTCAAACAAGACGTGCGCCTGCTGAACGAAAACATCGTGCGCGCTGCGCTGCGCGAGCCGCTGGCCGACGTCATCGCCAAGCGCAAACTGCTTGTCGACGAGATCGACTGGTTCTTGCCGCATCTCTCGTCGCAGTTTTTCCGCGAGCCCGTGGTACAGGCACTGGCCGAAGTGGGCTTGCCCATCCCGCAGGAGCGGTGGTTCAGCAACCTCGCGCAAAAGGGCAACACCGGTTCGGCGTCGCCGTACATCATCCTCGACGAGCTGTTCCGCTCCGGTCGCATCAAGCACGGGCAGAAGCTTCTGATGTTCATTCCCGAAAGCGGCCGTTTTTCGAGCGGCTTCGTCTACATGGAAGCGGTCTAGATGGATCTCGAATCCGTTCCTCAAGAAGGCAACGCCACCCTCGGCGGCCACCGCAAGGCGATGTATGCGAAGGACGCCAATGGCCGCATGGTGATTGCGCCCTCGGCCGGCTGGGAGGCCGAAGAGATCGTCACCAGCCACGCCGTGGAGAGCCTGCACGCACAAGCCGAACAAGCGCGTGAGCGGGTCAAGGCCGGCCTGGCCTCGCCGCTCGAGTTCTGGATGTACGAGCGCCGCATGGACGTGGCCCTGCTCTCGCAGACCAGCGGCTTCTGGCAATGGCGCGTCAAGCGCCACCTGCGCCCTGAAGGTTTTGCCAAACTGTCGATCAAGCACCTGGCGCGTTATGCCGAAGCCCTCGGCATCGCTCCCGCTGCATTGCAAACACTCCCATGAGCTTCCAGCACCAGCACGCCGCGCACTGTGAGAGTGGCGTCATCTCCAATCTCTTACGCCACCACGGCGTGCCCATGTCGGAGAGCCTGGCCTTCGGCCTCTCGGCCGGCCTGGCCTTCGCCTACCTGCCCTTCGTCAAGATCAACGGCCTGCCGCTGATAGCCTACCGCTCGCTGCCGCGCGCCATCATCAAGGGTTTGATCGGCCCGCTGGCCGCGCGCTTTCGCTTCGAGACCTTCCGCACGCCGCAAGCCGGTCAGCAACGGCTCGACAGCCTGCTGGCCAGCGGCCAGATCGTTGGGCTGCAGACCTCGGTCTACTGGTTGCCCTACTTTCCGCCCGACATGCGCTTTCACTTCAACGCGCACAACCTGCTGGTCTACGGCAAGGAGGGTGACGACTACCTTATCAGCGACCCGGTGTTCGAGCACACGGTGCGCTGCGCAAGCGCCGACCTGTCACGCGCCCGCTTCGCCAAGGGGGCGCTGGCGCCCAAGGGCCTGCTGTACTACCCACAGTCCATTGCTCGAAAGAGTGCCTCACCCGAAGCCGTGCGCGCCGCCATCCGCAAGAACTGCAACCGCATGCTGCCGCCCGTGCCCATCGCCGGTGTACGGGGCATGCGCCTGCTGGCGAGCAAGGTCGAGAAGCTGCCCGCCGCTGACCCGCAGAGCGCCGCTTTCATCGGCCACATCGTGCGCATGCAGGAAGAGATCGGCACCGGTGGCGCGGGCTTTCGCTTCATCTACGCCGCCTTCCTGCAAGAGGCGGCACAGCTGGCGCAACGACCGGTGCTGGCCGAATTCTCCGAGCGCCTCACCACCATCGGTGACGGCTGGCGTGCGCTGGCCTTGAAGGCCGCACGCATGGTCAAAGGCCGCGAGCCCGTCGACCCGCCGGCCATTGCAGCCAAGCTGCGCGAACAGGCCGCCCTCGAAGAAGCCTTCTTCAAAGAACTGAAAACCGCCGTGCGCTGATGCTGGACATCAAGCACCTCGCCTACCGCTACCCGAAGGCGCCCGGTGCAGCCCTGAGCGATGTGTCACTGCAGGCCCAGCGCGGCAGCATCCTCGGCCTGCTGGGCCCCAACGGCGCCGGCAAGACCACGCTGATCTCGCACCTGGCCGGGCTGCTGCCGGTGCAACAAGGCGAGATCCTGATCGACGGCGAACCGCTGGCAACCGTGCGCGCCAAGACGCCCACCCGCATCGCCGTGGCGCCACAGGAGTACGCCTTCTATCCCATGCTCAGCGTGGCCGAAAACCTGGCCTGCTTTGCCGCGGCGGGGTGCCTGAGCGGCACCAAGAAGCACGAGCGCATCGCCGCCTGCCTGTCCTTCGCGCAGCTGGAGCGTTTTGCCGGCACCCGCGCTGAACACCTCTCAGGCGGTTTGAAGCGCCGGCTCAACCTCGCGATCGCACTGCTGCCCGAGCCCGAGCTGATGCTGTTCGATGAGCCCACCGTCGGTGTCGACCCGCAATCGCGTGCCTTCGTCCTCGACGCCATCAAGGCACTCGCGAAGCAAGGTGCTGCTGTGATCTACACCTCGCACTACATGGAAGAGATCGAGGCCATCGCCGACCAGGTGGTGATCCTCGACCACGGCCAAGTGCTGCGCGCCGGCTCGCTCGACGAGCTGCTGTCGCAACACGCCTATGCGATGACGCTGGCGGCGGATGGCATCACTGCGGAAGCGCTGGCCACGCTGCTGTCGCAATTCGGCGCGGTCGAGCCCCTCGGCGAGCGCATGCGACTGCAGTTGAGCGTGTCGCCCGCCACCGTGCTCGCCGCGCTCGACGCCGCCGGGGCACACGTGCGCCACGCCGAGTTTGGCCGCGCCAACCTGGAGCAGCTTTTCATGTCGCTCACCCAACGCTCGTTGCGCGACTCGTGATGCTGGCCGCGCTGATCAAGAAGGAACTGCTGGCCCTGGTGCGAGACGTGCACGGCCTGGCCGCGCTGTTCGTGATGCCGGTGATCTTCATCATCATCATGTCGCTCGCGCTGAAGGACTACTACAGCCCGCCGCAGCGCAGCCTGCGTTACGCGGTCGATGCGCAAGACACCGGTGCGCTGGCCACCTCGCTGGCCATCGCGTGGCAGCGCCATCACGGCACGCCCGAGGCGCTGCCCGCCGACTGGCAACAGCAGCTGCGCGACGGCCGGCTCAAGTACGTGCTGGTGTTGCAACGTGGCCTGTCCGACGAACTTGCGCTGCCGTCGCTGCCCACCACCGCACGCATCCAGTTGCTCGCCGAACCGGGCCTCGACGGCAACCTGTTCAATACGCTGAAGGCCGAACTCGCCGGCAATGCGGGCGAGCTGAAAGCGCGCACCGCGCTCGCCGAAACCGACGCCCCGCCTCCGCCGCCCGACGCCTCGATGCACGCGCTGGTGCGCGCTGAACGTTTTGGCAACCGCGGCCCGCGGCCGAGCGCCGTGCAGCAGAACGTGCCGGCCTGGCTGGTGTTCGGCATGTTCTTCGTGATCGCGTCGCTGTCCAGCCTGGTCGTGGCCGAGCGTGGCAGCGGCACGCTCGCACGGCTGCAGAGCCTGGGTGTGCCGCGCGGCGTGCTGCTGGCGTCGAAGGCCTTGCCCTACCTCGGTGTGAACGCCTTGCAGGCGGCACTGATGCTCGCCGTGGGCGTGTGGCTGATGCCGCTGCTCGGTGGCGACGCCTTGTCGCTCGCCGGCATCCACTGGGGCGCGCTGCTCACCGCCTTGTTCGCCATCGGCCTGGCCGCCGTGAGCATGGCACTGGCGCTGGCCTGCGCGGTGCGCACCCACGCGCAGGCCGCCGCCATCGGGCCGATTGCCAATGTGCTGATGGCCGCCATTGGCGGCATCATGGTGCCCAAGTTCGTGATGCCCGCAGCGATGCAGAAGCTGGCCGAACTGTCGCCCATGAACTGGGGGCTGGAAGCACTGCTCAACGTTTTGCTGCGCGGCGGTGACGTGGCGAGCACACTGCCCCATGTGCTGCGCCTGGGCGGCTTTGCCGCGCTGATGTTCTTGATCGCCCTGTTGCTGTTTCAACGCCCTGCACGATGAGCTCTCCCACACTGATTGCCGAACTCAAAGCCCTGGTGCTCGAAGCCGCTGAAAAAGCCGAGCCAGAGGGTGGCCTCACCGACGACGAAGCGCTGTTCGGCCCCGAGTCGCGACTGGCGCTCGACTCGCTGGATGCATTGCAGGTGTCGATGGCGATTCAAACCCGTTATGGTTTGCGCATGCCCGACAGCAAGGACACGCGGCGCGCGCTGACTTCCATTGCTCACCTGGCGCAGCACCTGGCGCTTCACCAAAAGGCATGAACGAGGTCTACCTCGCCGGCCGTGGCCTCGCGTCGGCGCTGGGGCCCGATGTGGCGAGCGCCCTCGTTTCACTGGCCCAAGGCGGTGTGCCGCCACGCCGCTTCGAGCTGGCCGACGGATCGGCGTGGCCGCTCTACTCGATGGCCGATGACGAGCCCGACTGGCCCACCCGCACACGCTGCATCACGCAGCGGGTGGCGGCCGAGAGCGGTGCGCTGGCCGGCGCACGCAGCGGCCCGCTCTTCATCGCCTCGTCGTCGCTCGACATCGGTTGGTTGGAGGAGAGCCACGACTTCGAGCGCGACTACCACCAGTTCGCCGAAACCGTCGCCGGCTGGCTCGATTGGCGTGGCCCGGTGTTCACCGCGTCGACTGCCTGCACTTCAGCACTGAACGCCGTTCTCAGCGCTCGCACGCTGATCCGCAGCGGCCAGGCCGACCACGCGTTGGTGCTGGGCATGGAGCTGCGCAACCGCGTCACCGTGGGTGGCTTTGGCGGTATGCAGCTGCTCAGCGCCACCGGCGCGCTGCCCTTTGGCGAGGCGCGCAACGGGCTGGTGCTGGGCGAAGCAGTGGCGGCCTTGCACCTGTCGTCAACACCTTCGCGCTGGCGCGTGGCTGGTGGTGCGAATGTGGTTGACGGGCGTGACCCGGCCGGCACGGTGCCCAGCGCCGTCATCGCGATGTGCCGGCAGGCGCTCGCGAGCAGCGGTCTGCAAGTGGGCGACATCGCGCTCATCAAGCCGCAAGCGGCAGGCGGCGTGGGCAGTGATGCGACCGAAGCTCAGGCCCTGTGCGAGGTGTTCAGTTCATTGCCGCCACTGGTGTCGTTCAAGGCATCGATAGGCCACACGCTGGGCGCCTCGGGTGCAGCCGAGCTGGCCTTGCTCACCGCCAGCCTGGAGGCCGGTGTGTGGCCGCGCATCGACTACGCGCAAGACAGCTCACTGAACGCCGAGCTGTCGAAGCACGCGCCGCAACATGCGCGCCACGTGCTGGCCAGCATCCTCGGGTTCGGGGGCGGCCACACCGCCGTGGTGCTGGAGGATCACGAAGCATGACCGGCTGGCGCACGCTCTCCCACGTGGTGGTTGACCCCTTGCCAGCCGACTGGCGCGAGCAACTCGCCACGCGCCTGGGCCAACGCCCACGCCGCATCGGGCCCTGGGCCGAGCTGGCTTTGTACGGCGCGCGGCTGTGTCTCGATGCCGCGCAAGAAACTGCCTTACCGGCAGGGGTGCAGCTTCGTGTGGCCAGCTTGAACGGCCCCGTGAGCGCCACGCGCGCCGTGGCCGAACAAGCCGGCACCGGTTTGCCACTGCCTTTCAGCTTCATGCAAAGCCAACCCAGCCAGATGCTGGCTGCGCTGAGCCAACACCTTGGCTGGCAAGGCGATGCACGGTTCACGTTGTGCCGCGACCCGCAGGCCCTGTTGCAACTCGCCCAGGACGAGTGTGGCCGGGGCGGGTTGTTGATCGGCTGGGTCGAAGATGGCCGGCGCTCGGAGTGGTGGAGGCTCGCGCCCCCACACTGAGGCTCAACCCTTGGTGCCGACGGTCAGCTTGTTGTCGACGGCCATCACGCCATCGACCTTCGTGACCAGGGTGGTGGCACGCTCGCGGGCCGTGGTGTTGGGCGCGGTGCCTTGCAGCAGCACGCGGCCACCCACGGTGTCGACATTGATGCGCAGCGCGCTCAGCTCGGCATCGCGTGCCAGCTCGGCGTTCACTGCGGTGGTGATCGCAGCGTCTTTCATCTTGTCGCCCACGGCATCGGCAGCGCGGCCCATGCCCTGTTGGGCTTCACGCGATTCCTGCTTCATGTCGCTCTTCATCTCGGCCGCCTTCTGCTCAGCACCCGCCACGGCGGTGTCGAGTTTCTGGCCTGCAGTCTTGTTATCGTCTTGGCGCTGGCAAGCGCCGAGCGCGAGAGCGACCGCAATGGCGCACAGCGTGGTGGTCGTGGTCTTGAGTGTCGTCATGGTGTGGTTCCTTCACTTCATCGGACCCTGCGTCAGTGGGGGCGAATCCCGCACTCAGGCACGCAGGCCTTGAAGACACTCTAGGAACCACACGCCACGAATTCCATCGGCCATGGCCGCACCGGCTTGTAGGAAATGGCTTGCTTGCGAGGGTGGTTCAGCGCAAATCGCCAGCCAGGCTGGCAAGCGTCTCGGCGCTGATCTGCACATGGGCGGGGTAGTGAGTGTGGTCACAGCCCAGCTTCACCTGCGCGCCCGCACGCACCGCCTCGCGCGCGGCCTTGGGGAACTCGAAGCGCACGAAGTGCACCGCCGAGGTTTTTTCGTCGGTCTCGCGGTCGAGGTCTTCGTCGGCGATGGCATAGACGCGCGGGTGGCCTTCGACCTCGACGAACATGCGGTCTTCCACACCGATCAACCGGCCCAGCTCACGCCGGCGCTCATGCACGTCGGGGTATTCGATCAGCATCGTCGCCTTCCAGTTGCTGCCATCGGGCACCAGCGCGGCGTAGGCATCGATCTCGCTCTGGATGCCCTCTTCTTCGAAGATCTTCTCGATGTGCAGCATCTCCTGGATCTGCCTGCGGATCGTCATCTCGTCTTCGAACTGCACCGTGATGTGCTCGCCCAGGCTCACGCTGCGCAGCTTGCGGTGGCCGATGAAAGCGCGGGTGTGCTCCTTGCGGATCTTGGCGTAGGCCTGCAGGCTCATGAGGCTGTCGAGGGTGATGGTGGTCATGGTGTGGCCTCCTTCAAAGTCCATCTGTTCACAAACCATACGCCAAGCGCACCAGGCTCAGGGGGTGCGCAAGGGTGGCGGTGGGTGAGCCCTGTTGTTGCATGCCCTGTGCGATGTGGTGCCCCGCGAGCTGGCAGTCTGAGCTGATGTAGTCGGGCTCATCTTTCGCCATCAGCTTGAACACCGGCTTGCCGATCTTCATGGCAACGGGGTGCGTGGGTGTCTTCACGCCGTAGGTGCCGGCGTGGCCCGAACAGCGCTCCACGGTGTTGAGCTGCACGGTCACGGCCGCGCCAATGAGCTTGAACATCTCTTCGGTCTTCTTGCCGATCTTCTGCACCCGGCCGTGGCAGGGGATGTGGTAACTCACCTTGCCGAGGTCTTGCTTGAAATCGGTCTTGAGCAGGCCGTCTTTGTGGCGCGCGATCAGGTACTCGAAGGGGTCGTACATCGCCTCCTGCACCGCAGCCACATCGGCGTCGCCAGGGAACATCAGCGGCAGCTCCTGCTTGTACATCAGCGTGCAGCTCGGTATGGCACTCAGAATCGCGTAACCCTCTTTCGCGTAACGCGCGAGCACGGGGATGTTGGCCTCTTTGTGCCTGGCCACTTCATCCAGGTCGCCCAGCTCCAGCTTGGGCATGCCGCAGCAGCTTTCTTTCTCCACGATCTCGTAGGGAATGGCGTTGTGCTCGAGCACCTTGATCAGGTCGTGGCCGATGCCGGGCTCGTTGTAGTTGACGTAGCAGGTGGCATAGATCGCCACCTTGCCCGGCGTGCGCTCGCCGTTTTTCACCTCGGTGGCGTGGCCCGTCTTGTCGGCGCTCCAGCGAAAGCGCTTGGTCGCCAGATCGGGCAGCCAGGCGTCGGGGTGCACACCCAGCGTCTTGTCCAAGACCTTGCGCATCGGCTTGGTCTTGTTCAGCGCATTGGCCACCTGCACGACGACGGGGATGCCGGCAAACTGGCCGTGCACGTCGGTCGAGGCCAGAAACTTCTCGCCGGTGCCGACCTCGCCCTTCTTGAACTTGATCGCCTTGGCCCGCAGCATGGTGTGCGGGAAATCCAGGTTCCACGGGTGCGGCGGCACGTAAGGGCACTTGGTCATGTAGCAGAGGTCGCACAGGTAGCACTGATCGACGACCTTCCAGTAGTCGGCCTTGGCCACACCGTCGACCTCTTGTGTGCTGCTCTCGTCGACCAGATCGAAGAGCGTGGGGAACGACTGGCACAGGCTCACGCAGCGGCGGCAGCCATGGCAGATGTCGAAGATGCGCTCCATCTCGTGGAGGCACTTGTCTTCGTCGTAGAACTCGGGGTTCTTCCAGTCCAACGCGTGGCGCGTAGGCGCTTCCAAGTTGCCTTCACGAGTCA
>JACMKJ010000274.1 GCA_014380155.1 Rhizobacter sp.
CGCACGACCACCGTGTCACCGATGCGCACGTCCTTGCGACGGGTTTCGTCTTCGTTGTGCAGCGTGGCGTTGCTCACCGTCATGCCACCCACGAACACCGGCTCCAGCTTGGCCACCGGTGTGAGCTTGCCAGTGCGCCCGACCTGGATGTCGATGTCGCGCACCACCGTCATCTGCTCTTGCGCGGGGTACTTGTGCGCCACCGCCCAGCGCGGCTCGCGCGACACGAAGCCGAGCTTCTTCTGCAGCTCGCGCGAGTTGACCTTGTAGACCACGCCGTCGATGTCGAACGCGAAGCCGTCGCGCTTCTCACCCATCGCCTGGTGAAAGGCCACCAGGCCAAGGGCTCCCTGCGTCACCGTACGGTCGCTGCACACCGGCAGCCCCAAGGCAGCCAGCGCGTCAAGCATCCCGCTGTGGGTGGGCGGGATATCCCAGCCCTGCACGTCGCCGAGGCCGTAGGCAAAGAAGCTGAGCGGGCGTTTGGCCGCGATGGCCGGGTCGAGCTGGCGCACCGCACCGGCCGCCGCATTGCGCGGGTTGACGAAGGTCTTTTCGTTCTTGGCGCCTTGTGCGATCAGCTCGCGCTGGCGTTCGTTGAGCGCCTCGAACTGGTCGCGGCTCATGTAGACCTCACCACGCACTTCAATCACCGGCGCGGTCACGCCGTTCAATCGCAGCGGGATCTGCCCGATGGTGCGGATGTTCTGCGTGACGTCTTCACCCTTCTCCCCATCACCGCGCGTGGCAGCTTGCACCAGCACGCCGCTTTCGTAACGCAGGTTGATGGCCAGGCCATCGAACTTCAGCTCGGCGGCGTATTCGACCGGTGGGTCTTCGGGCGTCAACGCGAGCTCGCGCCGCACGCGGGCGTCGAAGGAGAGTGCTCCGGTGGATTCGGTGTCGGTTTCGGTGCGAATGCTCAGCATCGGCAGCGCATGCAGCACCGGCACGAAGCCGTCGAGCACCTTGCCGATGACACGCTGCGTGGGCGAGTCGGGCGTCAGCAGCTCGGGGTGGGCCGCTTCGATCGCCTGCAGCTCCTGGAACAGCCGGTCGTATTCGGCGTCGGGAATCTGTGGCTCGTCGAGCACGTAGTAGCGGTGGGCGTGGTGGTTGAGCTGCGTGCGCAGCTCGGCGGCGCGGTGTTCGGGGGCGTCAGCAGGCGATGTCATGGCGCGATTTTGCGACAAGGACCCAGCGGTCTTGGGCCCGGGGTTCCATCCTTAACAAGGACGACGCGCAAAGCGGCCTGTCGACCCACACTGCATGAGCCACAGCCCACGCTAGACCCATGGAGGCGCGCCATGAACCTCACCATCACCCCCTGGATGCCGGCGTTGACCTGCTGTCTCGCCACCCTCGGCCTGAGCGCTTGCGGAGGCGGCGGTGACGACAACGGCACCGGAGGTGGAGGTAGCGCCACACTGCAGGCCGAGATCGACCGCCTCTTCCCCTACGTGCCCAACCAGCCGCTGGACGTGCTGTTCCAGTGCGCGCGCAGCAACTCGCGGCTCACCTACTACTTCGGCCTCTCGCCGGACCTGAGCTTCGTTGCCTTCTTTGAGACCGACACCTACCAGCAGGTGTCATTCACCGGCACCTACACCCACGGCAACGGCGCGATCCGCCTGGTGAGCAACCCCAACCCGGTGCTGCTGCTCGACGAGACCACCACCCGTATAACGCCGCACCTGGGCCTGGCAGCCGATTTCGAGACCCCGTTGATGCGCTGTGGCGCCGTCGCGCACGGCTATAACGACCCGGCCACCACGGGCTTCAAATCCTATGGCTGCCCGCTCATCAACCTCGGCCCGCAGAGCGCCGAAGACAACGCCTTCGAGTTCGACGACAGCACAAGCCCCTTCGGCGTGGCATTTCGCGGCGGCATCTTCCGGCAGCGCGATGTGGATGTCTACCTGGCCGGCGGCCCCACCATCTGGCGCGGCTACGGCATCTACCGCCGCGTGGGCAACACCTTCTACGCCGACTTCGGCAGCCAGTTCCCCGATCACAAGCTGCTCAAGGGAGCCTTTGCCAATGCCGACCAGCAGGTCAGCGTGGAGCAGTTGGAGCCGGAGCGTGGCCCCTGCAACCGGCGATGAGCAGCTACTTGGGCGCCGGTGCCGCGGCCGCTGCAGCAACCGGCGCCGCGCAGACCGACGGGCGGATGCTCGGCTCGACGCTCACCCCGGTGTCTTTCGCGGCGTCTTCGCGCACCAGCTCGGTAAAGCAGCGGCCGGTGCTGGCCAGGCCGGAGTTGGCGACGTAACTGCGGCCGGCCTCGGGCACGAAGCCCAGCCAGGCGCCACAGGTGTAGACCACGTTGTAGCCTTCCGAGCGGATGCTCGCCCCGAACGAGATGCGCTGCCCCACCGGCACGTTCACCACGTTGGTGTTGGCCACGGTGTCGAGTCGGTAGACCTTGCCGTCCTTGCACATCAGCGGGCTGCCCAGGCCCAGAAAGCGCACCGGCGCCATCACTTCATTGGGTGCCGGCTGATACGGCGTGGCACCGCAGCCGCTCAACAGGGCCACCACGCCACCCGAAACCAGCCATTGTTTGATCGTCATGTGTGGCTCCCGGTTACTTGGCAGTGGGCGCGGGCTTGACCAGCGCGTCGAGTTCATCGAGCACGGTCTGCGTCTGCATCGAACCGTTGCGCGGCTGATCCAGCGTCAGCATGAAAGCCGAGGCGCTGGGCTTGTTACCGAGCGCGCCCACGCGGGGCAGCTGGGCGGGCCGGTCGAGCGCTGCAGCGTGCAGGCTTTCGAAGATCACGAAGTGCGGCTTGCCGTTTTGTTTGGCGAGTTCGGCGCAGCGGTAAAGCGCGTACTTCTGAACCGTCTCGGACGCGATGAACCCGTTGCCGTGAAAGTCGACTTTCTGCAGCTTGCCCGGCCCGGCCTGGTCGACGTGTCCGCCAGTGAGGCCGACGCCACCATATCGTGTGGCGCAGCCCGTCAAGGCGCAACCCATCACGGCGATTGCGATGATGTGTTTCAAAGTTTCCCTCCTCGGCCGTTTTGATATCGCTTCAACCAACCCCTGGCCAGAGGGCCGAGCGGCTTTCCGTCTTGTTCAGCTGAACAGGCGCCGCGCGGCTGCCGAGCCTGCCGCCAGGTCGCGGCCCGCCAGCGCGTCGTACAACTGGTTCAGTTCGTTCCCGATGCTGGCAAAACCCTGCGGGCTGAGCGGCTGGCCGTTGTCGTCGACGATGCCGGCGTCCATGCCCAGCGACAAGGCTTGCGCGCTGGCCTGCCAGGCGATGAAGGGGTCGGCCGACGGGTCGGTCTGGGGCACGTCGAAGCTCAGCGTCACGTCTCGCACCGGCGACTGGTTCGGGTCTTCTGCGAGAGCCGCTTGTGAATCGAAGGTGAGCGTCAGCACGGGCGGTGCGCCCTCTTCGGTAGACGGCAGCACCAGCCGGCCCGGCACCATGCCGGCCACGAACCCATGGCGTGCCGCGTGCTGCTGGATGTAGCCCACGCTCCAGGCGGCTGAGCGGGCCTTCAGGTGCACGGCCAACTGCGCGTCGCATTGGCCGGCGAAGGCATCGAGTTCGCGTGCGCGGTTGGCGGCGTCGAGCATGTCGGGGAAGTCGGCCATGGCACCGATGGCGTCGGCAAACGGCTCGATCTTCTGCACGAACTCGGAGTACTCGATCTCGTTCAACGCGCCGGTGCGGTTGGCCAGCTGCACACCGGCCTGGATCTCGCTGTAGTGCTGGCCCGGCAGCGGCGCTTCCCATTCACCGGTCTCGGCGTTCAGGCCTTCGACCAAGAAGGGCTTGCTGCCGGCGCGGCGAGTGGGCGGCTGGTGGGCCAGCACCATCTCGCCGCTCACCGGCGCTTCGAGCGTGAGGGTGGCGATGGCGTCGATCAGCGCGTCGATGCGCTGGCTGGCGCGGCGCGGCAGCACCATCGGCAGCGGTGCTTCAGGCTCTTCGACCGTGCCGGAGCTGGGCTCGATGCGATCGCCCGAAGCGCCATCGAGCACCGGCTCGCGCTGTTCAAGCGAGGTTTGATCCGGCCGCTTCGGGCCGGCCTTGCGGGCTTGCCACGCGCCGTGCACCACGATGCCGGCGAGCACCACGCCGCCCAGGCATGCCAACGCAATCGTGAGGCTGTTCATCGTGCGGGGCCGGTGTGATGACTCAAGCCGCTTCGGCCAGGCTGACCGCCGCTTCCATGTCGACCGCAACGATGCGGGACACGCCCTGCTCCTGCATGGTCACGCCGATCAGCTGCTCGGCCATTTCCATCGCGATCTTGTTGTGGCTGATGAAGAGGAACTGCGTGCCTTTGCTCATCTCGCGAACCAGCTTGGCGTAGCGCTCGGTGTTGGCGTCGTCGAGCGGCGCGTCCACTTCGTCGAGCAAGCAGAACGGTGCCGGGTTCAACTGGAAGATGGCAAACACCAGCGCGATGGCGGTGAGCGCCTTCTCGCCACCCGAGAGCAGGTGGATGGTGCTGTTCTTCTTGCCCGGCGGCTGGGCCATCACCTGCACGCCCGAGTCGAGGATCTCGGCGCCGGTCATCACGAGCCGCGCGGTGCCGCCGCCGAAGAGGGTCGGAAACATGCGGCCGAAATGCTGGTTCACCTGGTCGAAGGTGCTGGCCAGCAG
>JACMKJ010000275.1 GCA_014380155.1 Rhizobacter sp.
CGAGCAGCTTGAAGCGGTCGTCCAACCGCTCGGCCACGCCGCGCACGCCCAGCAGCGGCACTCGCGCGGCGGCGAGTTCCAGTGCCAGCGGCAGGCCGTCCAGGCGCTGGCAGATCTCGATCACGTCGCGCACGTTGGTGTCGCTCAGCGCAAAGCGCCGGTCGGCGGCGCGTGCGCGTTCGGTGAAGAGGGCGACGGCGCCATGCTGCGCCGCGCCGAGTGCACTGCTGCCGGTCTCGGGCACGGCCAGCGCTTCGAGTCGCAGCACCTGTTCACCCTGCAGGCGTAGCGGCACCTGGCTGGTGACGAGCAGGCGCACGCCAGGCGTGCCCTGCAGCAGGGCCTGGACCATCACGGCCAGGTCGTCGAGCAGGTGCTCGGCGTTGTCGATCACCAGCAGCAGCTGCATCGGCTTGAGCGCGGTGACCAGCGCCGTCAGCGCGTCACCGCCGGGGGCGAGCTGCAGGGCCAGCGCCTGCGCGACAGTGCCGGCGATCAGGCGCGGATCGGTGAGTGAAGCCAGTTCGACCCAGGCCACGCCGTCAGATCGGCCCGCGCCATGCGCTTGTGCGGCACAGCGAGCGAGCGTGGTCTTGCCGATGCCGCCTGCACCCACCAACGTGACCAGCGCATGCTGCTCCAGCAGCGTCAGCAGGCTGGCCAGCTCGGCGTCGCGGCCGAGCAGGGGCAGGCTGCGCTCGGGCAGGGCGAGGGCGCGGGGCAGTGAGGGCGGAGCGGCGGCCGGCTCGTCGCTCGCCAGCGTGAAGCGGTAACCCCGCCCGGGGATGGTGGCAATCGCCTGTGGCCCGAGCAGCTTGCGCAGGGCCGACACATGCACCTGCAGGTTGTTCTCTTCGACCACCAGGCCGGGCCAGACGAAGTCGAGCAGCTCGTTCTTCGAGACCAGCCGGTCGCGGTTTTCCACCAGGGCCAGCAGCAGGTCGAAGGCGCGGGCGCCCAGCACGGCGGGCTGGCCGTCGATGAGCAGCTGGCGTTGCGCCGGTCGCAGCGCGACACGGCCAAAAAGATATTGATCAGGCACGAGGCCCCTCCTGGGCCGCAATTTACGCGATCGCTCGGCTTTCAGAACGATTCAGGCCTCTCAAGGACGCGGTGAGTGCCTGCGCCGAACACTGCAACTACCGACTGCACCGCGTACCCGGCTCTCAAAAAGGGGCGCGCTGCGGCACCAGCCAAGGAGCGAACATGAACATCTCTCTTCACTTGCCGACCTCTCCACTCGCCTCGCCGGGCCTGCACTGGCTCACGGGCCTTTTCACGCGCCCGCACCACAGAGCGGTGGCGCCGGACAGCTCGCTCAGCACGGCCTCGCCCGATGAGGTGAGCTTCCCGTCACGCGATGGCCGGGCCCGTGTCGAAGCCAGCCTGCTGCCTGCCGCCAAGGCCAGCTCGGCCGTGGTACTGGTGGTGGGCCAGGTGGGTTGCTGGGGCAGCGACGCCCGGGTTGAAGGCCGCAGCCTGCACGTGCGCACCATGGCGCAAGCGCTGCGTGCGCGAGGCATCACGGTGCTGGTGACCCGTTTGCGTGGTCACGGTGAAGCGGAGCGGCACGACGTGCTGGGCGCCATCGACTACCTGCTCGCGCTGGGCTACCGCTCGGGCAGCATCGGTGTGCTCGGTGCCTCCATCGGGGCGATGGCCGGGCTGCTGGCTGCGGCCGAAGAGCCCGCCGTGCGTGCCGTGGTGGCCGACAGCCCGCGCGGCGGCGGCCTGTCTGCGCAGCTGCAGCCCCTGGGTGCGCCGCTGCTGCCGTTGGCGCGCTGGCTGGGCCGGGTGTTGTCGGGGGTTGATCTGGGGCGTCGGCCGATCTTGGGTGACCTCACGGCCTTGCGCGACCGCTCGGTGCTGATCATTCAAGGCCGTGGCGACAAGGTGGTGACGCCGACCACCGCGCAGACCCTGGCCAAGGCCTGTGGCGCGCGGCTCTGGCTCACCGCCAGCCAGTCGCACGCCGGCACGCTGCACGAGGCCTTGCCTCTCTACATCACGCGGGTGGTCGACTATTTCTGCCATCACCTGCAGGCGCAAGCCAGCACGCCGATCATCGTGCCGGGCCTGGCGCCGGCCTGGCAGCCCGCGTCGGCTTGAATGCGCGTGGTTTGAACACAGTGAGGGCTGCGGGCTGCGAGAATGTGCGCATGCCCTCACATCCGACGACCGATTCAACCGAGAGTGCCCCCCCGCCGGCCGTGCTGCTGCGACCGGCCGAGCTGCGCGACGTGCAGCCCATCGTGGCCCTGATCCGCGAGCTGGCCGAGTTTGAAAAGCTGACCGACCTGCTGCAGGTCACCCCCGAGAAGCTGCGCCCGCACCTGTTTGGCGAAAAGCCGGTGGCCGAGGCCATGGTGGCCGAGGTCGGCGGCGAGGTGGCGGCCTTTGCGCTGTACTTCACCAACTTCTCCACCTTCCTGGCCCAGCCGGGCCTGTACCTCGAAGACCTCTACGTGCAGCCCGCCCACCGCGGCAAGGGCCTGGGCGAGGCGCTGCTCACGCGCCTGGGCAAGCTGGCTGCCGAGCGCGGCTACGGCCGCTTCGAGTGGAGCGTGCTCGACTGGAACGAGAACGCGATCCGCTTCTACCAGCGCATGGGCGCCACCGTGATGCCCGATTGGCGCATCTGCCGCATTGCCGGCGACTCGCTGGCAGCGTTCGCCACACGCTGATCGGCCCCTCATTCACGGGGGTGTCGACCCTCCCCGCTGATGCAGTCGGTGACGGCGTGAATTCCTACGGAGTCGTTACGTAAAACCACCGTGACAGCCCGGCGTCAAGGCGCTTCAATGCTCCATTCGATGCAAAGCAAAAAAGCGTCAGGGGGCAACGTGAGTGTTTTGGCAAGAAAACTGAGCCGTTGGCTGGGGTCGGGAGACGACCCGGCCGAACGAGAACGTTGGCAGCAGCTGGCTGCCGACTCCGGCGCGACCAGCCAGGCCGAGTGGCAATTGTCCGGCCAACGTGGTGCGGTGGCCTGGAGCCTGCCGAGCCTGTTCGCCGACGGCGAAGCCAACCCGCGTGAAGAATATCTGCGTTGGCAGGCAACGGGCCTGCCCGGCACCCTGGCATGCGAGATCGTTCCGCGTGCGCAATACGAAGATTGGGCGGTGCGCTCGGCCGCCGGCCTCGACGCGGGCCACGGCGCCTCTGACGCCTCGCTGGCTCGCGCCCTTTCAGCGTTTGCGGCCGAGACACTCGGCTTCGAGCCTTCACGCTTCGTTCCCTGGCAGCCGGCCGCAGACGGCAACAACGTGGTCGACCCCGGCGATCAATCGCTTGAAGAATTCGCCATCAACTGGGTCGTGCTCGCCAGCGACCCGGCGGTGGCGAGCCGCCTGTTGTCGCGCCGCTTCCAGGAAAGCTGGGTGGTGGCCAGCCAGTTGCTCACCGACGCCAAGAACCGCCCCGCGACCGACCTGCGCCTGCGCGTGGGGAGCGGCACTGCCCAACTGCACACCACACGCGCCCACCGCAACATGCCGCTGGAGGCGGTGCAGTCGCTGGTCGATCTGGGGTTGGTGCTGCTCGACACGCTCGAGGGTCGGGAAGCAGCCTCTTAACGCTGTTGTGCGCGCTGCTCCTCCTGCAGCCGCAGCAGCTTGCGCTGCACCTTGCCAGTGGTCGTCATCGGCAGCGCCTCAATGAATTCGATCTCTTTCGGGTACTCATAAGGCGCGAGCTTGCCGCGCACGTGCTGCTGCAGTTCTTCCACCAGTTGCGGCGTGCCCTCGAAGCCCGCTGCCAGCACCACATAAGCCTTGACCACCGCGCCGCGCTCGGCGTCGGGTTTGGGCACCACCGCGGCGTTGGCCACGGCCGCGTGCTTGACCAGGCAGTTCTCGATCTCGCTCGGGCCGATGCGGTAGCCGGCGGCCTTGAACACATCGTCGCTGCGGCCCTGGTACCAAAGGTAGCCCTCGGCATCCATCACCGCGGTGTCGCCGGTGCGGCACCATGAGTTGTCGGGGTCGCCGGTGAATTTGGCGCGGGTGGCGTCGTCGTTTTTCCAGTAGCCCAGGAAGAAGATCGGGTCGGGCTGGCCATGAACGTCGCGGCGGTGCACCGCCACGTCGCCGGGCGTGCCACGCGGGCACTCCTGGCCTTGGTCGTCGATCACCGCGATGCGGTGGCCGGGGTAGGGGCGGCCCATGCTGCCGGGGCGTGCCGGCCAGGCTTCATATGCGGTGCCGGTGGTGTCGACGTACTGCCCGCAGTTGCCGACCACGTAGTTGATCTCGGTCTGACCAAACATCTCGTTCACCGTCACCCCGAGCTGGTTGCGGCAATAGTCGAACACTGCATCGCCGACCGCCTCACCAGCGCTCATGATGGCGCGCAGCTTGAGCTTGTATCGCTCGCGTGGCGCGGGCACGGCTTTCATCATCGCCTTCAGCGCGGTGGGAAAGAGAAAGGTGTTGGTCACCCCGTACCGCGCCATCAGCTCGAAGGCCTTGTCGGGTGCAAAGCGGCCTTGGTAAGCCACGATGGGGTGGCCGAAATAGAGCGTGGGCAGCAGCGCGTCCAGCAGCCCGCCGGTCCAGGCCCAGTCGGCGGGTGACCAGAACACGTCGCCGCGTTGCGGAAACCAGTTCTGGCTGCACACGAAGCCGCTCAGGTTGCCGACCAGCGCGCGGTGTGGGAGCAGCGCGCCCTTGGGCGGGCCGGTGGTGCCGCTGGTGTAGATGAGCACGGCCGCTTCGTCGGCGTGGGTTGCCAATGCGGTGAAGCTCGCCGGCTCGCGTGCAAGCAACACGGTCCAGTCGCGCACTTCCGAGTCTTGGCTCTGGCCTTGTGCTGCACCCACGGCCACCACAGTGCGCAACTCGGGGCACTCGGCCCGTGCGGCTAGCAGGTTGGCGATGGCGCTTTCGTCCACCAGCGCAAGCCTTGTTTCACTGTGCTGCAAGCGGTAGGCGAGGGCGTCGGGGCCGAACAGCATCGACAAGGGCATGGCCACGGCACCCAGCTGGTAGATCGCGATGTGGGCCACGGCGGTCTCGATGCGCTGGGGCATCACGATGGCCACGCGGTCGCCGCGCGCCACGCCAAGGCGTTGCAGGGCATGGCTCAGCCGGTTGGCCTGGGCTTGCAGCTCGCCGTAGCTGCAGCGTTGGGTCTGGCCGTTTTCATGCTCGTAAAGCACGGCCATGGCCTCGGGCGTTTCGCCCGCCCAACGTGCGCAGCACACGTCGGCGATGTTGAAGCGCTTTGGCAGCTTCCAGTGAAAGCCGTGATGGAGCTGGCGGTAGACGTTGCCAGGGTGTTGCTGCATGCCAATGTCTCCTGTGCCCCGCCGGTCATTCAAGGGCTTGTTGTTTACGCCAAGTCTCAAGCGTTTGCAGCAGTGTGCGCGCGGTGGCCACCGCCGACACATCGGAATTGATGGCGACTGCCACATAGGCTTTGAGAAACGGATCGTAGGCGACCACCGCGTTCGCCCCCGGGGCCCCGCCCAGATGGGCCAGCCAGCGCCGTGCGCGGCCTTGCTCGTCGGTCCATTCGGTCACCATCACGCCTTGCCCGTAGTAGCTTCTGGTGCCGTCGAACATCGGGTAGAGCGCATCGAAGCTGCTGCGCGCAGTGGTTGTGGGCAGCAACCCGCCGGTGAGCCAGGCGTGCCAGAAGCGCAACACGTCGTCGGCGCGCGCTGCGATGCCGCCTGCAGCAAAGGGTGTGGCCTGTGCGGGGTCGTCTTTAGGCAGGTTGCCCGGGTGCGAAACCACCAGGCCAGGTGTTGCCACACCGGGCTCGATCACTCTGCTGTGTTGCAAGCCGAGTGGGTCGAAGACGTGTCGCTGCATCAGTTGTGCATAGGGCGTCTGTTCGCTCAGTTCGAGGGCGCGGCCCAGCATCACGTAGCCGGTGTTGCTGTAGCTCCAATAAGCGCCGGGGCAGAACAGGTTGGTGCTGGCCTGCACGGTGTGGATGATCGTGTCGGGTGAGTGGTACATGCCCGCTGGAAGCTGTGTCTCGAACTCGCCCGAGTTGAAGCTGCGTACCCCGCTGGTGTGATTCAGCAGGTGATTGATCGTGATGTGGCGTGCTTCGGGGAACTGCGGCCACCAGCGGCTGATGGGCTCATCGAGCCTGAGCCGGCCGCGTTGCGCCGCTTGCTGCACAAGGCCGGCGGTGTAGGCCTTGCCGACGCTGGCCCACCAGAACAAAGAGTTGTCGTCCACGGCTGCAGCCGGCGCATTGCGCGCGAGGCCTTGGGTCTGAGTCCACAAGCCCTGACCCGGCACCCCGACTGCCACCGTGGCACCGGGTGCGCCCGTTTCCCGCAACACGGCTTGCAGTTGCGCTGCCAGGTCGTTGGCCAGCGCGGTGGGAACGAGGGTGCGAAGCCAGGCGCCATCGTCGCCCAGCGGCCAGGTGCTGTCGGGCAGCGCCGCGTGCAGCGGCAACGCGCCACGGTAGGGGAGCGCGCTGCCGCAAGGAGGGGTGTCGCGTGGGGCCGGATCGGCACTGCCGCCGCAAGCGGCCAGGGCCGTCACCAGCAAGGCGCAACCTGCTCGCCCCGCGAGGCTCATCGTGCAGCCGCAGAGGCCGCCGCATCGACAACCGGGGGGCGTGATTCGGGCGTGGTGGCGCCTTGCAGCCGCAGTCGCTCGCGCTCGTACTGGTGGTGTGGGGGCAGGCGGTCGGTCTGCGGCACGGCGCGTGGGCCTGGTTGCCGCGCAGCGTTGTCAGCGCCCTGGCGTGCGCCCTCGTAGAAGCTGCGTTCCCAGTAGGTACTCGAACAGGCGCTGACGGAGAGTGAGAGCAGCAACGATGCTGCCAGGTGGCTACGGGTTGTCATGGAGGCTCTCTTCGGTGGTGGACGGATCGCCCGGGCGGTACTCCAGCAGCTCGCCGGGCTGGCACTGCAGCACCTCGCAGATGCGCGCGAGCGTGTCGAAGCGCACGCCGCGCACCTTGCCCGATTTGAGGAGCGAGATGTTCTGCTCGGTGATGCCCACCCGCTCGGCCAACTCGCGCGAGCGGATCTTGCGGCGCGCCAGCATCACATCGAGGTTCACGAGGATGGGCATGTCGGCGGCGCTTCAGACGAACTCGGCGTTCTCTTGCGCCAGCCGTGCCGCCTCTCGCATCACCAAGGCGATGGCCAGCAGCACGGCGCCCGATAGCAGCGAAACGTAGTCGTCGCTGGAGAGACCGAGCGTCAGCGTGCGCTGGCCCGGCGGGTTGTGCCAGCTGAGGATGATTGACATGACCGCACCCGTGAGCGGCTTCACCAGGCAGACCAGCATCATCAAGATGCCGAGCCGGCGCAGGCGCATCGCAGCGATCTCGGTGAAGACCTGGCCATGCGCGTAGCCACCGAACAGCTTCCACAGTTGCTGCAGCCCGAACAGGGCCATCGCCACGAGAGGCAGCAAGGCCAGCACGGCGAACAAGCGGGTGGTGGGACTGAGTGTCGTCACACCGGTCTTCGGCATGGCGCTCAAGGCATGGGCAAAGCTCGCCGGTTCAAACCAGAAGGCCAGGGGCAGGGAGATCAGCACCAGGCCAGCCACCAGGGTGAGCGCCCGAACCCAGAAGGAGATGCGACGAACAGCGGCCAGCGCGGGGCTGCTGTCGGGCAGCGAGGGAAGTGCGTGCGTCATAGGATGTCGTCATGCGATAAAAACTTACTGTAAAACAGTAATTTTCAGCCGTCAACCAGGTTTGCAAGGGTGACTGCCGATTTGAAGCGATTGCGGCACACTCCCGGCTTCCCATCACCTCTGCAAGCAGCCACCATGCAGCACATCTCTCTCGGCCACAGTGACCTGCGTGTCACCTCCATCTGCCTTGGCACCATGACCTTCGGGCAGCAGGTCGGCGAAGACCTGGCGCACTCGCTGCTCGACCACGCGCTGGCGAGCGGCGTCAACTTCATCGACACCGCCGAGATGTATTCGGTGCCCGCGCGGCGCGAGACCTACGGCGCCACCGAACGCATCATCGGCAACTGGTTCGCCGCCCGGCCGGGCGTGCGCGAGAAAGTGGTGCTGGCCACCAAGGTGGCCGGGCCGTCGCGCAACATGGACTGGATCCGCAACGGCAGCGCCAACCTCACCGCCGCCGACATCGTGCAGGCCTGCGACGACAGCCTCGCTCGCCTGCGCACCGACCACATCGACCTGTACCAGCTTCACTGGCCCAACCGCAATGCGCCGGTCTTCGGCACGGTGTATTTCGACCCGAAGTACGACAAGGAATACACCTCGATCCACGAGCAGCTCGAAGCCTTTGCGGGCCTGGTGAAGGCGGGCAAGGTGCGCTACATCGGCCTGTCCAACGAAACCCCCTGGGGTGTGAGCGAGTTCGTGCACCTGGCCGAGCAGCATGGCCTGCCACGTGTGGCCAGCGTGCAAAACCCGTATGCACTCAACAGCCGCGCGCTCGACAACGGGCTCGATGAAACGCTGTACCGGCTGGGCGTGTCGCTGCTCGCCTATTCGCCGCTGGCCTTTGGTGCGCTCACCGGCAAGTACGACGCCACCGGTTTCACCGGGCCCGAAACATTGGGCCGACTGGCCGCCTTCGAATCCACCCGCAAGCAGCGCTGGGGCCGGCCCGAGGCGCTCGAAGCGGCCCGCGCCTACAACGCGTTGGCACGCCAGCACGGCCTCACGCCGACCCAGCTGGCGCTGGCGTTCTGCTACACCTCGTGGCGTGTGGCCAGCACGATCATTGGTGTGACGAACAAGGCGCAGCTCGACGAAAACCTCGCGGCCGCGAGCATCAAGCTCTCACCCGAGTTGCTGGCTGAGATCGACGCAATCCGCTGGAAGCAACGCGACCCCGCCCTCTGACCTGATCAACGATGGCGAAGAAAGACCACGTCTCCGAAACCCCCGCCACGCAGCTGCTCAAAGCCCGTGGCGTGAGCTTCACCGAACACGTCTACGACTACGTCGAGCACGGGGGCACCACCGAATCGGCGCGCCAGCTGAGTGTTGACGAGCACCACGTCGTCAAGACCCTGGTGATGGAAGACGACAGCGCCAAACCGCTGATCGTGCTGATGCATGGCGACCGCCAGGTGAGCACCAAGAACCTCGCACGCCAGATCGCCACCAAGAAGGTGGCGCCTTGCAAACCCGAGGTGGCGCAGCGCCACAGCGGCTACATGGTGGGTGGCACCTCGCCCTTCGGCACCAAGAAAGCGATGCCGGTGTACGTGGAGCAAAGCGTACTGGACTTGCCTCGCATCTACATCAACGGCGGGCGTCGTGGCTACCTCGTGGGCATCGCGCCACAGGTGCTGATCGAGCTGCTGAATGCGAAGCCGGTGCAATGTGCCGGTGCAGAATAGCTGCACAACCACAACACCGGCCCCCGACTGATGGAGACCTTCTATCCCGCCGCCGCCGCGCTCGTGGCCTACCTGATCGGCTCGCTGTCGTTTGCCGTGATCATCAGCCGCTTGATGGGTCTGTCTGACCCGCGCAGTTATGGCTCGGGCAACCCCGGCGCCACCAACGTGCTGCGCTCGGGCAACAAGGCAGCCGCCGTTCTCACGCTGCTGTTCGATGCCTTGAAGGGCTACGTGTCCGTGTTGCTGGTCGACCTGTATGGCGCCCGTTACGGCCTCGGTACCGGCACGATGGCGCTGGTTGGCCTGGCGGCTTTTCTCGGCCACCTGTGGCCGGTGTTCTTTCGCTTCCAGGGTGGAAAGGGCGTGGCCACGGCGGCGGGTGTGCTGCTGGCCTTCAACCCCTGGCTGGGTCTGGCCACGCTGGCCACCTGGTTGGTCATCGTGGTGTTTTTTCGCTATGTATCGCTGGCGTCCATCGTGGCTGCGGTGTTCGCGCCGTTCTACCAGCTGCTCATCTGGGGTGGCGGCCCGATCGCCCTGGTGACGGTGGTGATGGGCTTGCTGCTGGTCTGGCGCCACAGCTCCAACATCCAGAAGCTGATTGCCGGCACTGAAAGCAAGCTCGGCCAGAAGGCTGCGCCGCCACACAAAGGGAAGAAGTCATGACCCATGCAGTGCGCCGTTTCCATGTGGGTGACCGGCTGTCGGAGATGGCCATTCACCACGGCACGGTCTACCTCGCTGGCCAGGTGCCCGACGACACCACCCAAGACATTCGCGGCCAGACGCGCCAGGTGCTGGCCATGGTCGACAAGCTGCTCGCCGAAGCGCACACCGACAACGCGCACATCCTGATGGCGCAGATCTTTCTCGCCGACATGGCCGACTTCAAAGGCATGAACGAGGTGTGGGACGACTGGGTCGCGCCCGGCGACGCGCCTCCACGCGCCACGGTGCAGGCTCAACTCGCCAAGCCGGAATGGAAGATCGAGATCGTGGTGACGGCGGCCCTGAAGGCCTGAGTGGCTATTCGGCTCTCAAGCCGAGCCGCGCCGGGTCACCCCGGCCCACACGGCCCAGCAACGGCAACTCGCCGGTGAGGTCGACCACCGTGGTCGGCTGCATCGGGCAGGCGCCCGCATCGACCACCGCCTGCACCTGGCCCGCAAAGCGCTCGCGGATCTCGTCGGGGTCGTTCATCGGCTCGGTTTCACCGGGTGCGATCAAGGTGGTCGATAACAAGGGCTGGCCGAAGATGTCGAGCAGCTCTTGCAGCATCTTGTGCTCGGGCACCCGCAGGCCGATGGTGCGGCGTGACGGGTGCGACACACGGCGCGGCACTTCCTTGGTGGCCTCCAGGATGAAGGTGAACGGCCCCGGTGTGCCGAGTTTCAGCAGGCGGTATTGCTTGTTGTCGACACGCGCATAACTCGCCAGCTCCGAGAGATCGCGGCACAAGAGCGTGAGGTGGTGTTTGTCGTCGACCTCGCGAATGCGGCGCAGCTTTTCGGCTGCGGCCTTGTCGTCGAGGTGGCAGACCAGCGCGTAGCTCGAATCGGTGGGTACGGCCGCGATGCCGCCGTCGTGCAGGATCTGCGCGGCCTGCTGGAGCAGCCGCGCCTGCGGGTTCTCGGGGTGGACTTCAATGACCTTCGGCATGGCTCAGTCCGCCGTCAGTGCTGATTCGCTCGGTGCGATTCGCTGAGCCGCCGCGCTCTCGCGCAGGTTGAGCCACACCGATGCCGCACCGCACGCCGCCACCACCGCCATGCCAACGAAGGCCCACCCATCGGGCACGTGCTTGAACACCAGCCAGCCGGTGAAGCTGGCGAATGCGATCTGCATGTAGGTGAAGGGCATCAGCACCGGCAACGGCGCCACTCCCAGCGCGAGGATCAGGCACAGGTGCCCGGCCGTGCCCGCGCAGCCCGCGAGCACCAGCAGCGCCCAGATCGACGGCGGTGCGGCCTGCAGCGCGGCCCAGGCTTGCAGCGGCTGAAACGCCAGCGCCACGATGCCGACGATGACCGTGCCCACCAGCCCGGTGTAGAAGTGCGTGGTCAGCGGGTGCTCCAGGTGCGAGAGCCGGCGTGTCAGCAGTTGAAAGCCCGCGTAGATGAGTGCCATCAGCAAGGGAATGGCGGCGACCCAGCCGAAGAGCCCGCTGCCCGGCCGCACCACGATCAGCGCGCCGATGAAACCGCCCACCACCAGCGCCGCACGCAGCGGCGAGACATGCTCGTGCAAGAAGGTGGCGGCAAGCACCGTCACGAGCACCGGCGTGAGCATGCCCACCGAGGTGAACTCTGCGACCGGCATGTACTGAATGCCGAAGAACAACAGCGCGCTGGTGGCGAGCAGCAGTGAGCCGCGCAGCGTTTGAAAGCGTGGGTGTTCGCTGCGAAACAGGTTGCCCCCACCGCGCGCCCAGCGCACGGCCAGCCACGCGGCCATGATCAGCGCCTGCAGCGCATAACGTGCAAACAGGGCCACGACCACCGGCAGCACTTGCCCGAGGTATTTGGCCGTGGTGTCGAGGGTGGCGAAGCACACGCCCATCGTGAGGATGAGGCCGATGCCCAGCAGCGGCCGGGCCTTGGCGCCGCCCGGCAGTGACGGCCCCCGGCTCACGGGTGCTGCACCCGTTCGCTCAAAGCCTCCCACACGGGCGTGAGTTTCTTGGGCAGCGCGGGCAGGGCGCCGAGGTCGATGTGGCTCTCGGCGGGGCTGTGGAAGTCGGAGCCACGCGAGGCCAGCAGGCCGAACTCGAGTGCGGTGTCGGCGTACTTGGAGTAATCCGAGGTGGTGTGGCTGCCGGTTACCACCTCGACGCCCTGGCCACCGTGGGTCTTGAACTCGCTGAACAAGGCGTACTCCTCGTTGGGCGTGAACTTGTAGCGGCCGGGGTGGGCAATGACCGCGATGCCGCCGGCCTGCGTGATCCAGCGCACCGAGTCGCCGAGCGAGGCCCAGCGGTGCGGCACGTAGCCGGGCTTGCCTTCCACCAGGTACTTGCGAAACACCTCGTAGGTGTCGTTGCACACACCACTCTCGACCAGGTGCCGCGCGAAGTGCGTGCGCGAGATCAGCTCGGGGTTGCTCACGTACCGCAGCGCGCCTTCGAAGGCGCCATGGATGCCGACCTGGGCCAGGCTCGCCGCCATATCGCGGGCACGCGCTTCTCGACCGCCGCGTGTGGCTCGCAGGCCCGTCTGCAGCGCCACGTTGTCGGGGTCGAAACCCAGGCCGATGATGTGCACCGTGGTGTCGGCAAAGGAGATCGAAATCTCGGTGCCGGTGAGGTAGGCCATGCCGTGCACGCCGGCGGCTTCGCGGGCGCGGTGCTGGCCGCCGACCTCGTCGTGGTCGGTCAGCGCCCACAGGTCAACGCCGTTGGCACGCGCGCGTGCCGCCAGGGCTTCGGGTTCGAGCGTGCCGTCGGAGACGACGGAATGGCAGTGCAGGTCGGCGTTGAGAATGCTCACGCCGGGATTGTAGGCAGGCGGTTCTCCCGGCGATGTCAGCAGGGAGACTGTCTGTCTCGGCTCAGCGATCGACCCTGTACAGCCGCCCGCTGTCAGTGATGAAGTACAGCCACCCGTCGGGGCCCTGGTTCACGGCGCGGATGCGCTGGCCCAGCGAACCGAACAAGCGCTCGCGAGACACCTCCGCATTGCCGTTGAGCACCACGCGCCACAGCGCCGTGCCGGCCAATGCACCCAGGAACACATTGCCCTGCCATTCGGGGAAGCCGCTGCCGGTGTAGAAGGCGAGGCCGCTGGGGGCGATCGACGAGTAGGGCGTGGGCGTGCCTGGTGCGGGCCAGCGGCTCACCGGCTCGGGGTATTGCGGCGCATGCACGCCGCCGCCGATCTCGCAGCCGGCGTTGGTGGCGCCGTAGTTGCAACCGTAGCTCACGTTGGGCCACCCGTAGTTCTGGCCCGAGCGGGCGATGTTGAGCTCGTCTCCACCTTGCGGGCCGTGTTCCAGCTCCCACAACTCGCCTGTGGTGGGGTGGATGGCGGCACCCTGTGGGTTGCGGATGCCGTAGCTCCAGATTCCCGGGGAGGCGCCGGCGCCCATGTTCGGGTTGTCCGACGGGATGCTGCCGTCGCGGTTGATACGCACCACCTTGCCCAGGTGGCTTGTGAGGCTCTGTGCCGGGCTGCCCTGCTGTCGCTCACCCAGCGTGATGAACAGCGTTTTGTCGGCGCGGAAGGCGAGCCGCGAGCCGAAATGGCCGTCGCCGCCCACCTTCGGCAACTGCCTGAAGAGGGGCGTGGGCGGGACGTCGAGCAACTGCCCGTTGGCCAGATCGAGCCGGCCCCGGGTGACCGCCGTACCGCTGCCACCGGTGCCTGCCTCCGAATAGGCGAAGTACACCCAGTTGGAGCCGGGGGTCGTGAAATCGGGGTCGATCACCACGTCGAGCAGGCCACCTTGGCCCGATGACACCACGGTGGGCACCCCGGCCAGGGGGTTGGACTTGGTGGCGCCGTCGGCGCTCAGAACGACCATGCTGCCGCCCTTTTGCGTGATCAGCATGCGCCCGTCCGGCAGGAAGGCCAGGCCCCAGGGGCTGGACAGGGTGCTGTTGAGCACGGTCGCCCGTGCGGGCCCCGACGAGGGCGGTGGCGGTGGCGGTGGGTTGTTGGGCGCAGGGGCA
>JACMKJ010000276.1 GCA_014380155.1 Rhizobacter sp.
GAAACCATCCGCGGCTTCAAGATGATCGTGGCCGGCGAGTGCGACTCGCTGCCCGAGCAGGCCTTCTACATGGTCGGCACGATCGACGAAGCGTTCGAAAAAGCCAAGAAGATCAACTGATCCCGGCCTTCAAAGGAAACCTCCATGGCAACCCTGCACGTAGACGTCGTCTCCGCCGAAGAGAGCATCTTCTCCGGCGAAGCGAAGTTCGTCGCCTTGCCGGGTGAACTCGGCGAGCTCGGGATCTACCCGCGCCACACGCCCTTGATCACCCGCATCAAGCCGGGCGCAGTGCGCATCTTGCGCGCTGACAACGACCAGGAAGAGTTTGTGTTCGTGGCCGGCGGCATTCTCGAAGTGCAGCCAGGCACGGTCACCGTGCTCGCCGACACCGCCATCCGCGGCACGGACCTGGACGAAGCCAAGGCCGTTGCAGCCCAGAAGCTGGCCGAAGAAGCCCTCAAGAACGCGAAGAGCGAGCTCGACCAAGCGAAGATCCAGAACGAGCTGGTGGCCCTGGCCGCTCAAGTGGCCGCGCTGCGCCGCTTCATGAAGAAGTAAAAACAACTCGCGCTCTGGCTTCGGCCCTGTGGCGACAAGAAGCCCGCACGGTTCGCGCCCTGCGGGCTTTTTGTTTGCTCATTTTGTTTGCCCATTTCGACCCGAAACAGGTCGAAGATCGAACTTGCTTGGCGGAAGTCGCCGGCCTAGCATCTGCTGATCGAGCCCCGTCAGAGGGCCGCCAGGAGACAGCGTGTGAGCCCTTGGGCCGATCTATCGCGCAGTGAATTGACCGTGCTGGACAGCGTGTTCTGGTGCGGAGGCTTGTCGCGTGACGCGGTCGCGCAGCGTGCCGCCTTCTCCAAGACACGCGTCAACGCCACCGTGGCCGGGCTGCTCGCACAAGGCCTGCTTGAAGAAGCCGGCCTGCAGGTGTCGTCAGGCGGCCGCCGCCCCGAAACCCTGCGGCTCAACCACGGCCTGGGTGTGCTTCTGGCCGCCGACCTCGGCGCCACCGGCCTCGAAGTCGCCGTGCTCACACCCGATTTGCGCGTGCTGGCCAGCCACGGCGAAGCGGCCGACGTGCGCCGCGGCCCCGGCCTGCTATTGTCGCGCGTGCGCGCCTTGATGGCCGAGCTGCTCGCGCAGTGCGGCCGCAAGCCGCGCGACGTGATCGCCATCGGCATCGGCGTGCCCGGCCCGGTGGACTTCGAGACCGGCCAGCTCGTCAACCCGCCGCTCATGCCCGAGTGGGACAGCTTCTCCATCCGCGACGACCTGCGCGCCGACTACAGCGCCCCCGTCTTCGTCGACAACGACGTGAACCTGATGGCCATGGGCGAGTTGTGGCGCCTGCAACGCAGCCTGCAGAACTTTCTGGTGATCAAGATCGGCACCGGCATCGGCTGCGGCATCGTGTGCCACGGCGAGGTCTACCGTGGCGCCAATGGCTCTGCCGGCGACGTGGGCCACATCTGCGTCGACCCGCACGGCCCGCGCTGCACCTGCGGCAACCTCGGCTGCGTGGAAGCCATGGCCGCAGGCCCCGCCATTGCGCAACAGGCCACCGACGCCGCACTCAACGGCGAAAGCCCGATGCTCGCCGCGGTGCTGGGCGAGCGTGGTGTGATCACGCCGCAAGACGTCGCCCAGGCCAGCCGCGCGGGCGACGCCGCCTCCAACGCCATCATCCAGCGCGCCGGCACGCTGATCGGCCAGATGCTGGCGTCGATCGTCAACTTCTTCAACCCGTCGCATGTGTTCATCGGCGGTGGCGTCACGCGCATCGGGCCGCTATTTTTGGCCTCGCTGCGGCAGAGCATCTACCACCGCTCGCTCGCGCTTTCGACACGCCATCTAGACATCCAGTACACGCCGCTCGGCGAGCAAGGTGGGGTGATCGGCGCCGGCGTGCTGGCCATGCACGAGACGATCAAGGCCCGCGGAGTGATCGCGTCATGAGCGTCGCGGTGGAGTTCATCGACCTGCGCAAGGCCTTCGGCCCGGTGCAGGTGCTGCACGGCGTGAGCTTCGCGCTGCAACCCGGCCGCGTGGTCGGCGTGCTGGGTGAAAACGGCGCCGGCAAATCCACGCTGATGAAGATCCTCGCCGGCTACGAGCAGCTGAGCGGCGGCGAGATGCGCATCAACGGCCAGCCGATGAGCTTCAGCGGCTCGCGCGCGGCCGAGGCCGTGGGCATCGTGCTCATCCACCAGGAGTTCAACCTCGCCGACGACCTGACGATCGCGCAGAACATCTTCCTCGGCCATGAGAAGAAAAAGGGCTGGCTGCTCGACGACGACGCGATGCGCGCCGAGTCGGCCCGCGTGCTGCAACAGGTCGGCTTGAACACCGACCCCGACACGCCCGTCAAGCACCTCATCGTGGCCGAGAAACAGCTGGTCGAGATCGCCCGCGCACTGGCCCGCAAGGCGCGCCTCTTGATCATGGACGAGCCCACGGCCACGCTCACCCCCGGCGAGACCGAGCGCCTGTTCGCGCTGATGGCGCAGCTCAAGGCCGATGGCGTGACGCTGCTCTATATCTCGCACAAGCTCGATGAAGTGGAGCGCGTCACCGATGAAGTGATCGTGATGCGCGACGGCCGCTTTGTCGCACGCGAAGACACCGCCAAGTTGAGCCGTCAACAGATGGCCCAGCTGATGGTGGGCCGCGAGCTGGCCGACCTTTACCCGCCCAAGGAAGCGCCACCCGCCGGCACCCAGCCGCTGCTTGAAGTGAAGCAACTCACCGTACCGGGTTGGGCACAAGACATTTCATTCGACGTGCGCCCCGGCGAGATCCTCGGCTTCGCCGGCTTGGTGGGCGCCGGCCGCACCGAACTCTTCGAAGGCTTGCTCGGCCTGCGCCCCTGCACCGGCCAGATCGAGATCGACGGCCAACCCGTGCGCCTGCGCAACCCGCGCGAAGCGGCTGACCACGGCCTCACCTACCTGAGCGAAGACCGCAAAGGCAAAGGGCTTCACGTGGGCTTCGGCCTGCGCGAGAACCTCACGCTGATGGCGCTCTCGCGTTACGCACGCCCCTGGCTGCGGCCTGCGCAAGAGCAACGCGCCTTGCGCGAGGCGGTCGACACCTTCGGCATCCGCACCGGCAACCTGGACGCACCGGCCTCGTCGCTCTCCGGCGGCAACCAGCAGAAACTCGCGCTCGCCAAGGTGCTGCACCCTAACCCGCGGGTGGTGGTGCTCGACGAGCCCACGCGCGGCGTCGATGTGGGCGCCAAGCGCGACATCTATTTCCTGATCCAGCGCCTGGCGCAAGAAGGCCTGGCGGTGATCGTCGTTTCGTCCGAGCTGATGGAGCTGATCGGCCTGTGCCACCGCGTGGTGGTGATGCGTGCCGGCCGCCTGCAGGCCACGCTGGACGCGACCCATTTGACCGAAGAGGAGCTCATCGCCCATGCCACAGGAACGCACTGAGGACACCCGCACGAGCCCCGCCACGGCTCGCCAGCCCGCGCGCTGGCGCACGCGCCTCCAGGGCCTCGGCCCCGTCCTCGGGCTGGTGCTGCTGTGCATCGCCGGCACCTGGCTCAACAGCGACTTCGCGACGCTCGACAACGCGATGAACCTGCTCACCCGCACCGCCTTCATCGGCATCATCGCGGTGGGCATGTGCTTCGTCATCATCTCCGGCGGCATCGACCTGTCGGTGGGTTCGATGGCAGCGCTGATTGCGGGCTGCGTGATCCTCTTCATGAACGCCATCGCTGCCTCGGTGGCCTCGCTCACGCTGGTGGTCGCACTCGGCATGGGCTTCGCGTTGCTGCTCGGCGCTCTCTTCGGCCTGGCGCACGGTCTGCTCATCACCAAGGGCCGCATCGAGCCCTTCATCGTGACGCTGGGCACGCTGGGCATCTTCCGCGCCTACCTCACCTACTTCTCCAACGGTGGCGCGATCACGCTCGACAACGCGCTGGCCGACGCCTATGGCCCGGTCTACTACGCGAGCCTGCTCGGCGTGCCGGTGCCGGTGTGGGTGTTCATCGGCGTCGCGCTCATCGGTGGCGTGATCCTCAACCGCACCGCCTACGGCCGCTACGTGCAGGCCATCGGCTCCAACGAACAGGTGGCGCGTTACGCCGCGGTCGACGTCGACCGCATCAAGGTCATCACCTATGTGCTGCTCGGCGTGTGCGTGGGCATTGCGACGCTGCTCTACGTGCCGCGCCTCGGCTCGGCCTCGCCCACCACCGGCCTGCTGTGGGAGCTGGAGGCGATCGCCGCGGTGATCGTCGGCGGCACCGCGCTCAAGGGTGGCGCGGGCAGCATCACCGGCACCGTGGTCGGGGCGGTGTTGCTCTCGGTCATCAGCAACATCCTGAACCTCACCAGCATCATCAGCGTGTACCTCAACGCGGCGGTGCAGGGCTTCGTGATCATCGTGGTGGCCTTCATGCAAAGGCGACAGCGATGAACCCACGCTCATTCATTCCGTTCCCCCAGCCGCGGCCACGAGCTGCATTCCCCACCTTCACTACACAACGGAGACAACCATGAAATTTGCTGTTCGCTTAGCTGCCATTGCCGCCACCGCGGCATGCGCGCTCAGTTTTGCATCGGGCGCGATGGCGCAGAACAAGGTCAACCTCGGCGTGGCCATTCCGGCGGCCACCCACAGCTTCACCGCCGGCATCGTCTGGTGGGCCAACGAGGCCAAGAAGGATCTGGAGAAGAAGTACCCCGACCTGAAGATCACGGTCAAGACCGCGGCCAACGCCGGTGAGCAGGCCAACCAGCTGCAAGACCTGGTCACCGCCAACAAGATCAACGCGCTCGTCGTCTTCCCGTTCGAATCGGCCGCGCTCACCAAGCCGGTGGCACAGATCAAGGGCAAGGGCATCTACGTGACGGTGGTTGACCGTGGCCTCACCGACACCAGCGCGCAAGACGCGTACGTGGCTGGCGACAACACGGCCTTCGGCAAGGTGCCGGCCGAGTACCTGGCCAAGGCACTGGGCGGCAAGGGCAACATCGTCGCCATGCGCGGCATCGCCACCACCATCGACACCGAGCGCCTCGACGCCTTCAACAGCGTGCTGAAGAACTACCCCGACATCAAGCTGCTCGATGCCAAGTACGCCAACTGGAACCGGGACGACGCCTTCAAGGTGATGCAAGACTACCTGACCCGCTTCAAGCAGATCGACGCCGTGTGGGCCGCGGACGACGACATGGCCGTGGGGGTGCTCAAGGCCATCGACCAGGCCAAGCGCACCGACATCAAGATCGTGTTTGGTGGCGCTGGTGCCAAAGGCATGATCAAGACGCTGATCGACGGCGCCGACCCGCGCATCCAGGCCAACGTGTCCTATTCGCCCAAGTTCATCTACGACGCGATCAAGCTCACCGCCGAAGCGCGCCTCAAGAACGAGAAGCTGCCTGCGACGACCATCATTCCATCGGTGCTGATCACCAAGGAAAGCGCCAAGCAGTTCTACTTCCCTGACTCACCTTTCTAATGACATGACAGCCCCTCGGCCGCGAGTACGCGGCCGATCCCCCCAAGGGGATGCGGGCCGGCTTGGGGGCGGCCCGGCGCTCGGCCCGCCTCGCTGTTCACCGCCCCTGTTTCAAAGGACTTGCCATGCCAAGACCCATCACCCTCTTCAGCGGCCAATGGGCCGACCTCCCGCTCGCCGAGCTGGCCCCGCTGGCCAAGCGCATGGGCTACGACGGCCTCGAGCTCGCCTGCGGTGGCGACCACTTCAACGTGCAGCAGGCGCTCTCTGATTCGACCTATGTGAAACGCAAGCGCGAACAACTGGCCGACGCCGGCCTGCAGTGTTTTGCCATCGCCAACCACCTGGTCGGCCAGGCGGTGTGCGACCTGATCGACGAGCGCCACGAATCCATCCTGCCCGACCACGTGTGGGGCGACGGCGACCCCGAGGGCGTGCGCCAACGCGCGGCCCGCGAGATGCAAGACACCGCGCGCGCCGCGGCTGCCTTCGGTGTGAAGACCGTCACCGGCTTCACTGGCTCGTCGATCTGGCACGCGGTGTACGCCTTCCCGCCCACCTCGCAGGCGTACTGGAACAAGGGCTACGACGACTTCGGCCAGCGCTGGGCGCCCATCCTGCGGGTGTTTGAAGAACACGGCGTGAACTTCGCCCTCGAAGTGCACCCCACCGAAATCGCCTTCGACATCGCGAGCAGCCAGCGCGCGCTCATCGCGGTGCACAACCACCCGCGCTTCGGCTTCAACTTCGACCCCAGCCACCTCGCCTACCAGGGCGTGGACTACGTGCAGTTTTTGCGCCGCTTCCCCGAGCGCATCTACAACGCCCACATGAAAGACGTGTGGTGGGGCAAGGGCGACGGCAGCGTGGGCGTGTTCGGCGGCCACACCAGCTTCGGCGACCCGCGCCGCTTCTGGGACTTTCGCAGCGTGGGCCGCGGCATGATCGACTTCGAATCCATCATCGTCGCGCTCAACGACATCGGCTACGCCGGCCCGCTGAGCGTGGAGTGGGAAGACAGCCGCATGGACCGCGTGCATGGCGCCACCGAGAGTGCCGCCTTCTGCCGGCGGCTCGATTTCAAACCGGCCCTGGGCGCCTTCGATGCCGCCTTTGCCAAAAAGGCTTCCACATGAGCGACTCCTCCTCCACACGGCCGCTGCGCTACGCCATGGTCGGCGGCGGGCGCGGCGCCTTCATCGGCTCGGTGCACCGCCAGGCGATGGCGCTCGACGGGCAGATGCGGCTCGTCTCGGGCGCGCTGTCGTCGCAGCCCGAGAAGGCACTCGCCTCGGGCCGCGACCTCGGCCTGCCCGATGCGCGCAACCACGCGAGCTGGCAGGCGCTGCTGGCCGACGAACTGAAGCGCCCAGCCGACGAGCGCATTCACTTCGTCTCCATCGTCACGCCCAACGACCTGCATTACCCCGTCGCCAAGGCCTTCACCGAGGCCGGCATCCACGTGGTGTGCGACAAGCCGCTCGTGCACACCAGCGCGCAAGCCGAAGACTTGCTCCAGGCCACCGCGCGTGCCGGCACGGTGTTCGGTGTGACGCACAACTACACCGGCTACCCGATGGTGCGCGAGGCACGCGCCATGGTGCGGGCGGGTGACGTCGGCGTGATCCACAAGGTGGTCGTCGAGTACCACCAGGGCTGGCTTGCGCCGCAGCTCACCACCGGCGACACCGGCAACGCCTGGCGCACCGACCCCGCACGCAGCGGGCCGGGCGGTGCGCTGTCCGACGTGGGCACACATGCCGAGAACC
>JACMKJ010000277.1 GCA_014380155.1 Rhizobacter sp.
CGCCTGCAGCAACACCGCGCGCTGGTCCTCGGGCACACCGACACCGGCATCGCTCACCACCAGCACCGCCTGAGCGCCTTCGGCCTGGACGCTCACGCGCACTGGCGGCTGGCCGTGTTTGAAAGCGTTGTCGAGCAGGTTGCCGAGGAGCCGCTCGACCAGCAGCGGGTGGGTGTGGCGGACCCGCAGCGCAGCGGGTGCATCGACGCGCAGTTCGCTCTCGGGGCGGGCGGTTGCGTCGGCCACGCTGCGCGCCAGAGCCGCCAGGTCGGCGTCTTGGTCGAGCGCCATTTCGCCGGCACGCACGTGGTCGAGAAAGCTCTCGATCAAACGATCGGCCACCTGGGTGTTGCGCACGATGGCGTCGCGGCGCGTGGCGATCGCCGGGTCGTCGGGCAACAAGCCGGCGGCCATGCGGATGCGCGCCAGGGGGCTGCGCAGGTCGTGCGACACGCCGGCCAGCAGCAACCCACGCTCGCGCTCGTGGCGCTGCAGGCGTTGCAGCAGGTCGCGGTAGGCCGCATCAATCGCCGCGACCTCGGGCGAGGCCTTGGCAATGGGGGCCTGCGCTGGGGCCGACTCGCCCGGGCGATGCGATTGCATGCGCTGGCGCAGCTGCTCCAGCGGTCGCGTCAAACGGCGTGTGAACCCCCAGCTCACGCCCACCACCAACGACAAGCCGAACAGCAGCGCCACCAACAAGCGGCGCGGCACGTTGGGCAACAACGCCGGATCCGACAAACCCAGCCACACCGGTGCGCCCTGGGGTGTATTGACATGCAGCCACAGCACCGGCCGCTCGTCGCCGCGCGCGATCAGCGCTTCACGCAGCGGCACACCGAGGTGGCGTAACTCGTCGTCGAGTGCGGCCATGCGCGGTGACACTCGTGGTGAAGGCAAGGCCCGCTCGGGCCGCTGCTCGCTGCGCAGCACTTGCGGTGGCGTCTCAGCGATCACACCTGGCCAACCGGCAGCCTGACGCAGCGATGGTGCCCAGCGCTCGGCGACCAGGCGCGCCACCGCCACGTTGCGCTCGATGTAGACGAAGCCACCGAACAAAAGCAGCACCACCATGGGCACCAGCAGCTGCAGCAACAGCAGGCGGGCGAAGAGGCTGTCGAAGCGTTTCATGGCCATCGCTGCTGCTGGACCTGGCTAGCGGGGCACAAAGACGTAGCCTTCGCCACGCACGGTGTCGACCCACTCCTTGCCGGGGCTGGCCTCGCGCAGCTTGCGGCGAAGGCGGGCCACCTGCACGTCGACCGTGCGGTCGAGCGGCTTGTAGCTGCCGGCCTGCACCGCCTCGCTCAGCTGCTCGCGCGACAAGGCCTGGCCGGGCGCGCGTGCCAAAGCGACCAGCAGCTTGTATTCGACGCTGGTCAGCGCCACCGACATGTCGCCCGCCAGCACCGCGCGCTTGAACAGGTCGATGCTCAGGCCCTCGAAGCGCAGCATCGCACTGTCGCCACGGCCGGGGGCCTGGCGGCGCAGCAGCGCGCGCACACGCGCCACCAGCTCACGCGGCTCGAAAGGCTTGGCCAGGTAGTCGTCGGCACCGATTTCCAGGCCGAGCACACGGTCCATCGGGTCGCCGCGTGCGGTGAACATCAACAGGCCCAGCTGCGGCTGCGCGGCACGCCAGCGGCGGCACAGGTCGAAGCCGTTGCCGTCGGGCAGCATCACGTCGAGCAACACCGCGTCGGGGCGGCGCTCCAACAGCGCACGCTCGCCATCGCCGCCTGTCAGCACCGTGTGCACCGCCCAGCCTTCGCGGGCCAGCAGCTCGGCCACCATGGCCGAGAGCTCGGCGTCGTCATCGACGATCAGGATCAGCGGCTGGGCATTCATGGCGGCCAGTTTAGGGGGCGGAAACATCTTGTTCCGATGCATGACAGAACTGTCGCAATTCGTCGCGCGGTGTCGCTGCCGCAGGGCGTGACGGGCCGTTCAATGGGCACCATGGACAAACAATCGCTTCAGCAAGCCATCGGCCCCGAGTGGCAAACCTGGCTGGCGGCCGTGCTCCTCGCAGTGATGGCCGCGGCGGTCACCGAAGGGGTGGTGCTCAGCCTGCGCGGCCGGGAGCGTTATGACTGGCGGGCGTTTGCCGCGACGGTGGGCGACGTGGTCGGCCGCCGCGCGGTCGACGCGCTCGGCATCTCGCTGCTGGCGCCGCTGCTGCTGTGGGCTTACGACAACCGCATCACCACGCTGACGCTCGATCACCTGAGCGCCTTTGTGCTGCTCTTCATCGGCCAGGAGTTCTGCTACTACGGGTACCACCGCGCGGCGCACCGGGTGCGCTGGTTCTGGGCCACCCACTGCGTGCACCACTCACCCAACCAGCTGACGCTGGCCGCCGCGCTGCGCCTGGGCTGGACGGGCAAGCTGAGCGGCTCGGCGCTGTTCTTCCTGCCGCTGGTGTGGCTGGGCTTTTCGCCCGCGGCGGTGCTGGCCACGGTGTCGCTGAACCTGCTGTACCAGTTCTGGCTGCACGCACCGTGGATACCCAGGCTCGGGCCTGTGGAGTGGGTGTTCAACACACCGTCGCACCACCGTGTGCACCACGCGAGCAACCCCGAGTACCTGGATTGCAACTACGGTGGTGTGCTGATCGTCTTCGACCGCCTGTTCGGCACCTTCGTCGCCGAGCGCGACGACGTGCCGCCGCGCTACGGTTTGACCACACCCCTCACCACCTACAACCCGCTGCGCATTGCGCTGCACGGCTGGCTGAGCTTGGCCCAAGACCTGTGGGCTGCCCCCGGCTGGCGCGCGCGGCTGCGCACGCTGTTCGGCCCGCCGGGCGCAGCGCCCCCCAAGCCGTGAACTCACTCCCTCTTTCTCTTTCATTCACCCCAAGGAGCTTCTGATGAAAACCTATGTCCCTTCGCGCATGGCCCTGCCCCTCAGCACCCTCGCAGCTGCCCTGTTGCTCACGGCCTGCGGCGGCGGCGAAGACAACACCGAAGACACCACGATCAGCAGCGAGACCGCGCAATCGGTCAGCGCCAACGGCATGGTGCTCAGCGAAGACGCGGCCAACGCCAACGCGGTGGTGCTGAGCACCACGCAGGCGGTGGTGGCCGGTGGGCAGGCGAGCCAGGCCTACGCCTGCGCGGGTGGCGGCTCGGCGCTGTTCACCGTCAGCGGCGGCAGCGTGGGCAGCGTCGTCAACGGTCAGCTCGATGAGGGTGAAACCTACAGCCTGCAATTCACCGACTGCCGTGGCGCCGCCGGTGCGGCGAGCGTGAATGGCACGATGACACTCGCCGTGACCACTGCATCGGTCGATGCGGTGTCGGTGAACACCAGCACGCAGGCGATCGTGGTCGTGCTGCCGCGCCGCACGCTGACGCTCAACGGCAGCTCCACGCTCGCCCGCACCGTGGTCACCAACGGCGCCACGGTCGTCACCACCCAGCGCTGGACCTCAGCGCAGATCGCGCTCACCAGCCTGCGCAATGCACGCAGCAGCAGCCTCAGCTTGAGCAACGTGGACATCAGCCGCAGCGCGACCACCACCAACGGCGTGCTGAGCGGCAGCAGCCACACCGGCACGCTGACCATGGCCCTGGGCGGCCCCAACGGCAGCTGGACGGCCACGCTGGCCACGCAAGGCATCGCCAGCTACGACGCGAACGGGGTGCCGCTGCAAGGTGCCTGGCAGATGACGCTGCCGCACAACCGCATCGGCCTGCAGGTGGGCGGGGGCACGGCGACCGTCACGGTCGACCATGGGCCCGACGGCACGGTGGACCGCAGCTATACCTTCAGCACCAGCAACCTGGCGAACGAAGCGGTGTGAATGGTGGGGTGTGAGCGCCCGGGAGGCCGCGCCGCTCAGGCGGCGAAGCTGCGGTAGGTCGACATCAGCCGCGCGTAGGCCGAGGTCACACGGTCGAAGCACTTCGGGTCGCGCTTGACGTGGGCGTCGTACATGAAGCCGGTGAGCAGCGAGAAGATCTCGAACACCAGTTGTTCGGGGTCGGTGTCAGGGCGCAGGTGGCCGCGCTCGACCGCCTGCTTGGCGGTGCGCTCCAGCGTATGGCGCCAGACCATCATGCCGTTGACCAGCCGCGAGCGCAGCGCGTCAGGGTGGGCATCGGGGTCGTTGTCAAACGTGTTGACGGCGTAGTGCGAGGCGATCAGCGCGGTGAGTTCGTTGCCGTGGTGAACCCAGCGGTGCACGATGGCATTGAGGCGCGGCAGGCCGGCCGGCTCTGACAAGGTGGGCATGAACACGGTGAGTGCAAAAACACGCTCGTATTCGTCGAGCACCAGGATTTGCAGACTCTCCAGCGAGCCCACCCGCACGAACACGCCGCTCTTGCTGATGCCTAATTTTTGGGCAATCGAGTTCAAGGTGAGGTTCTGCAACCCCGTGTTGACTGCGATGTCCATACCCGCCGCCACAATCGCCGCGAGCGTTTGCTCACTCTTCTCGCGCTTCCGAGCCATCCCTGTTCTCACGATCCAAATTGATTACCGAAAGCAAGTATACGGACGGGGGTGCAGCATGAACCCCCTCTGAAATGACGATGGGCTTCGTGTCAAGTAGTGCCGTGAGTTATGCACAGGCTTGTGTGAACAAGGTGCAACAGGCGCTTCAGCCAAGGGAGTTCCGGTTCGAAAAGACAAGTGAGCACTTGTCTTTGGTGAACCGCTATGAGCTACCTGACCCGCATCGCCCTTCTCGCCCTCGCCGTGATGGCCATGGCGCCGAGCACTCAGGCCGGCACGATCGGGTTCCACGTGGCCAGCCACCACGCACCGGCCAAGAACTACAACAACGCCAACCCCGGCATCTACTACCGCAATGACGAAGGCTGGACGGCCGGCGCTTACCGCAACTCGCTTCGCAAATACAGCGTGTACGCCGGCTACACCTGGAAGTTTGGTGTGCTCGACGTGACCACCGCCGGTGTCACCGGCTACTTCAACACGGTGCAGCCGCTGCTGGTGCCGTCGATCTCGCTCTTCACCTACCACGGCATCACGCCGCGGATTGCCTACATCCCGCGGGTGGAAAAGAAGATCGGTGCGCATGTGCTGCACTTGATGATCGAGTACTGACCCCGGACGGCCCCGCTCAGGGTGCGATGCTGATCGTCACCAGGTTGCTGTCGGTGGCATTGCCGGCGTTGTCGACCGCATGCGCGAACACGATGACCGAGGTGCGCCCGTCGGCGGGCACGAGCAGCTGCCAGTCATAGGGCGAGGAGCCATCGGTTCCCAGGCGCACAGCGGTGTTGCCGTCGTAGCGGTAAAAGCTCACGTGGTCGATGCCGTTTTCATCGGCCGCGGCGGCCACCAGTCGCACGCTGTCGCCGGCAAAGGCCGAGAGCGACGACGCCGCCAGCTCCACCACCGGCGGCAGGTCGTCGTAGTCATCGAACTCCAGGTAGATGCCACCGCCGCACGCAGCCAGCAGCACGCTGGCCAGCAGGGCCAGTGTGCTGAGGTGCCAACGCTGCAAGAAGCTCATGGCGGCATGCTACGCCCGGTGCCGCAGCACATCAACCGCGCTCAGCCTCGTTTCAGGCGGGCCAACTCGTCGCCCACCAGGCGCACGACCAGCCGGTCGAGCGTCTGCACCGAGTACTGCTTCACGTCGTGCGCGGTCTGCGAGCCGGGGCCGCTGCCGGGGTTGCTGGCATCGCGGTAGGTCAGGAAGACAAAGCGGCCTGCGGTGTACTGCGCCATCTGGCGGTAGATGTATTCGCCCACCGGGTCGAGGCCGCTCGTGCCCACGGCAAACAGCTTGATACCCTTGGCCAGCGCGGCCTGCATGTCGCGGTCGTATTGCGGGCCTCCGTAGTCGAGGTGCGGCGGCGCATCAGCCACCAGCACCACCATGCGCGCCGCCTGCTGGCGCCAGCTCAAGCTGTGCACCACTTCATGCAGCGCTTCGTTCAGCGCTTCGGGTGTGTCGCCACCGCCATGCGCCTGCACGTTGGCCAGTTGTTGCTGGAAGGCGCCGAGGTCGTTGGTGAAATCGTGCGTGCGGGTCACGTAGGCGTCCCCTCGGTCGCGGTAGGCCACCAGGCCATAGCAGATGTCGGGCTGGCCGGGCAGCTGTGCGATCTGCTGCGCCATGGCGCGCATCGAGTTCTTGAGCTTGGCGATCTCGTCGCCCATGGAGCCGGTGGCATCGATCAGGAACACCAGGTCGAGCCGCACCGGCGCGTTGGCCACCGGGCCCAGGCGCACCTGCACCGCTTGTGATTGGCCGCGCAGCAGCATCGCACGGCTCTGCAGCCCGCCCTTGCGCACCGCCACGCCGAGCGTGCGTTCGCTGATGTCGGGTGACATGAAGGCGCGCGGGTGCAGCCATACACGGCCGGCGGTATCGGTGCGGGCCCACATCAGCGGCTGCGCAACACCGGGGCGCTGCACCGCGACCTCGGCGTCGTGCACCGGGTGGCCTTGGGTGTCGGTCACTTCGAGCAGGTAACGCTCGCTGACGTCGCGCTCGCGCACCGCCAGCGAGCCGCTGCGCTGGCGGTAGGCGAGGTATTCGC